>DATKYN010000020.1:0-3104 GCA_035528435.1 Burkholderiales bacterium | reverse complement strand
CGGCTTCATTTTCGGCGATGGGGTTTATGAAGTAATCCCGGTCTATTCTCGCCTGCCCTTTCGCGTCGGCGGTCATCTCGAACGCCTGCAAGCGAGCCTCGACAGCATTCGCCTGGACAACCCGCACACCGAAAGTGAGTGGCGGCAACTGCTCGCCAGCCTGATAGAACGCAATGAACCTGAGGACCAATCGTTATACCTGCAGATCACACGTGGCGTCGCCAAACGAGATCACGCTTTCCCCGAAAACACCATCCCGACCGTCTTTATCATGAGCAATCCGCTGATACTACCGACGTCGGATCAAATCGAAAATGGCGTTAGCGCGATCACAGCCCCCGACAACCGGTGGTCTCGATGCGACGTCAAGAGCACCGCCCTGCTGCCCAACGTCCTGCTACGCCAGCTCGCCGTTGACGCCGGCTGCACTGAGACGCTACTGCTCAGAGACGGGTTGCTGACCGAAGGTTCGGCAACCAATGCGTTCGTCATCCGTGACGGCATCATACTTACGCCACCAAAATCGAACCTGATGCTGCCGGGTATTACCTACGACCTGGTGCTGGAACTGGCCGCCGCCAACGGTGTCGCATATGAAGTACGAAACATCGCCGAGGCGGAGTTGATCTCGGCAGACGAGATCTGGATCACATCGTCCAGCAAGGAAGTTCTGCCTGTGACGACTTTGAACGGCAATTTGGTTGGCAGCGGGCACCCGGGGCCGGTGTTCAAACGCATGCATGGTCTGTATCAGGACTACAAGGTGCAGGTGATGCGAACGGCGACTGCCTGAGACGCGACAATGGCACAGGATCAACCGAACAAGGGCAGCGCGGGAAAACTTGATACGGGAGAGCCTGACCCGGAAAAGCTTGCGGAAATCAAATATCCGCTCGATTTTCCGGTCAAGATCATGGGCCGGCGCGAGCCTGGATTCGTTCGCAGTGTTGTCGATATCGTTCGTAAACATGCCCCCGACTTTGACGAAACCACGATTGAAATGCGCCAGAGCAAGAAAAACACTTATCTGAGTGTCACCTGCACGATTGTCGCCACCTCACGCGAACAGCTCGACGCGCTGTATCAGGAGCTCGGCGATCATCCTGGTGTGGCCATGACTTTGTGAATCCGGGGCTCGGGGAGACAGCCTTGACCGATCCCATCATCGAAGCCGGGACGCCCGTGCGCCCCCGAATTTCAGGTTCGGTTTCGGCACCTGCCAACACGGCGGGCACCAGTCTGATCATTGAAAGGCTCGGGCTGGTCGACTACATGCCGACCTGGAAACAGATGCGGGAAACGACCCTGGCACGCACTGCAGACGAACCCGACCAGCTATGGTTGCTGCAACATACCCCCGTCTATACGCTCGGGCTTGCGGCTCGCGCAGCGCATTCGCCGCGCACGGCGAACCGAATCCCGGTCGTAAAGTCGGATCGCGGCGGGCAAATCACCTACCATGGCCCGGGCCAGATCATCGTATACACACTGGTTGATCTGCGTCGGCTCGGCATCGGAGTGCGCCAGCTCGTCAGGCGGCTCGAGCAATCGGTCATCGACTTGCTGAAACAGTACAAGGTCGCAGCCAGGGGGAGCGAACAGGCGCCGGGAGTTTATGTTGGCGACGCCAAGATCGCCGCGCTTGGCCTGCGCATACGAAACGGTTGCAGTTATCATGGTCTGTCGCTGAACGTGGATATGGACCTCGCGCCGTTTGCAGACATTGACCCCTGTGGCTACCCGGGCCTGGGTGTGAGCCAGTTACGCGACCTCGGAATCGATGAAGACATCAACACCCTGGGTGAGAAACTGCTCGCCTCGTTACAGGCCAACCTGTGGGGCCAACAACCAATGGAAACCCGATGAGCGACAACAATCTGAGACAAACCGGCAGCGACAAGACAGCGCGCAACCCGGTCAAGATCATTCCGATTGAGCCACTGAAAAAACCCGGCTGGATCCGGGTCAAAATGCCGTCAAGCCGGACCTTCTATGAGGTCAAGAAGATCCTGCGCGAGCATTCGCTTTATACCGTTTGCGAAGAAGCCTCGTGCCCAAATATTGGCGAGTGTTTTGGCAAGGGTACTGCCACCTTCATGATTCTTGGCGACATGTGCACACGACGCTGCCCATTCTGTGACGTCGCACATGGCCGGCCAAAACCACCCGATGCACAGGAACCGGAAAACCTGGCGCGTACCATCGCCGCCATGAAGCTGAAATACGTCGTTATCACCAGCGTCGATCGGGACGATCTGAGAGACGGCGGAGCAGGTCACTTTGCCGACTGTATTACTGCGATACGAACGCACTCCCCGGCCACGCGGATCGAAATTCTGACGCCTGATTTCCGCGGCCGCCTGGAAGTGGCGCTCGACAAACTTGCCGTCAGCCCGCCCGATGTGATGAACCACAATCTGGAAACGGTGCCTCGCCTCTACAAGCAGGCCCGCCCTGGTGCTGACTACAGTCACTCGCTGAAATTGCTCAAGGATTTCAAGGATCGTTTTCCGAACATCTCCACCAAGTCCGGGTTAATGGTCGGGCTAGGTGAAACCGACGATGAAATCCTGGAAGTTATGCAGGATCTGCGGGGGCACGATGTCGATATGCTGACCGTCGGGCAGTATTTGCAGCCAACCAAAGGGCACCTGCCGGTGCTGCGTTACGTCGAACCCGATCAGTTCAAGGTGTTTGAGCGTGAAGCCGAAGCGATGGGGTTCAAGCACGCCGCCTGCGGTCCGCTAGTGCGCTCCTCTTATCACGCAGACGAACAAGCCAGTGGCGCCGGCGTTGCGTGATGAACAGCCGTCATCGCCGCAGCACCGCTACACAAGATTGATTCGGCGGTAGCCCGCCCGTTGTTTCTTTCCGGCGGATTTCAGCAACTCGATGCTGGCTGCCCCCAGTCATTTTCGAACCTATTGTTTTGATTGCGCACGCAAGGCAATCTGAATCCGCTCTTCAAGCTCGGCAAAATCCGGCTCACCCAGATACTTGCGCACGACATGACCACGCTTGTCGATGAGAAAACTCGTCGGCGTCCCCGGCACATCGCCGAACGCGCGCAGCACCGAGCCATCGACATCCAGCACAACATCAAA
>DATKYN010000019.1:0-6830 GCA_035528435.1 Burkholderiales bacterium | reverse complement strand
GAAAGCGGGGGTGACAACCTCGCGGCGACGTTCTCGCCGGAACTGTCCGACCTCACCCTGTATGTGATTGATGTCTCGGCTGGCGACAAGATTCCGCGCAAGGGCGGACCGGGGATCGTCAAATCGGATCTGCTGATCATCAACAAGATTGACCTCGCGCCGCTGGTAGGTGCCTCCCTCGAGGTCATGGATCGCGACGCACGCAAGATGCGTGGCGAGCGCCCGTTTCAGTTCAGTAATCTGAAGACCGGCCAGGGGCTGGACGAAATCGTGCATTTCATCGAACAGCAGGGCATGCTCGGAAAACGGCAGGCAGCATAGCCTTCGAGTCTCTTCTATACTTGCGCGTTCTGGTGTATCCGGTCGCGGTGACGCCGTAAGACCCTGTCTCGTTCGTGGTTGTAATTCCGGGCCGATTGCGGCACTTGTAAGGCCGCAACTGGAGACGTGCAGGGTGCGACGCGTAACCGGTAAACCGCTTTTTTTCGGGAAAGGGAAGTCCATGTTGAGCAAGTTCATTCGATTCGCGGGTATGGGGCTGTTGTCGGTATTCATGTGCAGTGGCACGGGCGTGGCCATCGGCGCCGACACGGCGACGTTGATCGATGCCGCAATGAATGGCGCGCATCGCTCGGATACCTACAAGGCGCGCAACCAGTACCGCCACCCGGAAGAGACATTGCTGTTTTTCGGATTAAAACCCGACATGACGGTGGTTGAAATTACGCCCGGCGGCGGCTGGTATCTGGAAATTCTTGCCCCGGTATTGCGTGATCGGGGAACATACTATGCGGCGACCTATCTGATCGATGCAAATTCATTTGAATTCTTCCGGCGCATGGATGCGAACTTGCGCGCCAAGCTGGCTTCGGCGCCGGAAATCTACGACAGGGTCGAACTCGTTCATTTCGATTCCAAAGCGCCGGTATTTGCGCCACCGGGCTCGGCGGACATGGTGTTGACTTTTCGCAACGTGCACAACTGGGCAAAGGGCGGCAGGGCCGAACTGATGTTCCGTGGCTTTGCCGAGGCACTCAAACCCGGAGGGGTTCTAGGGGTCGTCGAACACCGCGCCAGACCGGGTACAAGCTTTGAGAAGCAGGTTGCCTCCGGTTACATGACCGAGGAGTATGTCATCGAGACTGCGCGCAAGGCGGGGTTCCGCCTGGTTGCCAGATCCGAAATCAACGCCAACGCCAAGGATACGACTGATCACCCTGGCGGCGTGTGGAATCTTCCACCCAACCTGCGTGACGTTCCCGAAGCAGATATGGCAAAGATGCGGGCAATAGGCGAGTCGGATCGCATGACGTTGAAATTCGTGAGAGACTGATCGACAGCAGCAGCCGGGCTGCGGTGATACGGCGCTCGAGGAATACGATAAAGAATAAGGGACGCACGCGCCGGCTCAGGTAATCACGATGCGGCAGGGGGCGGGCATGATTTCAGCTGTCCGCCATGCGGCCATCTACACTGTGCCAGTTCCCGCGACATTGTTGCGGGATTTTTTTGTTGCGGAATGCTTCCGCGTGTATAAGAAGGTGACCAGGTGTTAACTGATATCGAGATCGCGCAACAGGCGAAACTCAAACGGATCGCTGGTCTGGCGACTGACCGGCTCGGCATTCCAGAAGAAGGGATCGAGCCCTACGGCCATTACAAAGCGAAGCTCTCATCGGAGTTCCTTGCCGGTTTGTCCGGCAAGCCGGACGGAAAACTGATTCTGGTTACGGCCATCAGCCCGACGCCGGCAGGTGAGGGCAAGACAACCACTACCGTTGGCCTGGGTGATGCGCTTAACCGCATCGGCAAGAACGCTGTCATTTGCCTGCGAGAACCGAGTCTCGGCCCGGTGTTCGGCATGAAGGGCGGGGCTGCCGGCGGCGGCTATGCGCAAGTGGTGCCAATGGAAGACATCAACCTGCATTTCACCGGCGATTTCAACGCGATTCAGCTCGCCAACAATTTGCTGGCAGCCATGCTGGATAACCACATTCATCATGGAAACGAACTGAACATCGACGCGCGCCGTATTGCCTGGCGGCGCGTGCTCGACGTCAACGACCGAGCGCTGCGATCGCTGGTGGTTTCCCTCGGCGGTCCGGGAAACGGATTTCCGCGAGAAGACCGTTTCGACATTGTCGTTGCGTCCGAGGTGATGGCGATTCTTTGCCTGGCGGAATCAATGGCCGACCTGAAGGACCGGTTGGGCAAGATCGTCGTGGCCTACACCCGTGACAAGAACGCGGTACGCGCATCCGACCTGAACGCCCAGGGGGCGATGGCGGTATTGCTCAAGGACGCGATCAAACCCAATCTGGTTCAAACGCTGGAGAACAATCCGGCGATTATCCATGGCGGGCCGTTTGCCAACATCGCCCACGGTTGTAATTCCGTCATTGCGACCCGCGCGGCACTCAAACTCGGTGACTACGTCGTGACAGAGGCGGGTTTCGGTGCTGACCTCGGCGGTGAAAAGTTCGTAGACATCAAATGTCGTAAATCGGGATTACGGCCTGACGCGTGCGTAATTGTCGCCACCATCCGGGCGCTGAAGTTTCATGGCGGCGCGGAACGCGCGGTGTTGAATGAAGAGAACCTAGCTGCGCTGGACAAGGGCTTTGCCAATCTCGAACGGCACGTTCGCAACGTGCGCGATGTGTTCGGGCTGTCGTGCGTGGTCTCGATCAATCATTTCACCCACGATACCGACGCGGAGTTGAAGTTGCTTGAGCAAAAATGCACGGCACTGGGCGTGCCGGTAGTGGTGGCACGACATTGGGCGCAGGGCGGCGCCGGTGCCGAGGCGCTGGCGCGCACGGTGGTTGAGCTTGTCGATGCGGGAAAATCAAATCTGCAGTTCGTTTACGAAGACGATCAGCCCCTGCTGATGAAGATCGAAGCTGTCGCGCGGCGGGTCTATGGTGCTGCTGGCATCAAACTCGACAGCAAGGCACAGGCCCGGCTCGACGAGCTGGAAAAGGAAGGGTACGGACACTTTCCCGTATGTATTGCCAAGACACAGTATTCGTTCTCCAGCGATGCCACGCTGCGCGGTGCGCCCGACGGGCACACGCTGGCGGTCAGGGAGATTCGTTTGTCGGCGGGCGCCGGATTCGTTGTCGCGGTATGCGGCGAGATCATGACCATGCCGGGTTTACCGAAAGTGCCAGCGGCCAACCGCATCGATCTTGACGATAAAGGAAAAATCACAGGATTGTTCTAGCTAGCTTAGCGAGTGCAAGCGGGTGCCGGCCGCCGGTGCGGTAAACTGCATCCGAATCAAGTGACGATGTTCAAACACCTCAGACCTTACATGCATCGGTAACCCGCAGTGTCAGCCAACTTCAAATCGACCACCGCGCTGTCTGTATCTGAAGGCGACAGCACCTCGCCGCAGGACCTGTTCTGGCTCGAACAGAACATTCCCTGCCAGGTTGCCTGCCCGGCCGGGACGGACATTCCCGGTTACCTCGAAGCGGTCTATCAGGGCCGTTTCAGGGAAGCCTACGAGATCAATTTGCGAGACAACGTCTTCCCGGCCATTCTCGGGCGGGTGTGCTCGCGCCCGTGCGAAGACGCCTGCCGTCACGGCCGCGAAGGTAACGGCGAGCCGGTGGCAATCTGTTTTTCCAAGCGCTCAGCCGCGGATTTTGGCGACGCACCGGCGGTGATGCTGAAACCGTTGTTTCCGGCGAGCGGAAAACACGTTGGCATTATCGGGGCAGGTGTTGCCGGGCTGGCGGCTGCGCGCGACCTTGCGTTGTTCGGGCACCGCGTTACAGTTTACGAAAAGCACGATCGCCCCGGCGGTATGCTCAACCAGGGTATTCCAGCCTTTCGTTTGCCGCGGGACCTGATCTCACGTGAAATCGGCCAGATCACCGCGCTTGGTGTCGAGATTCGATGCGGTGTCGAAATAGGCCGCGATGTTGATACAGAAGAGTTGCTGACTGCGCATGACGCGCTCGTGATGGCGGCAGGTACGCTTAGGCCCAATGTGCCGCCATTGCCTGGCACAGATCTCGATGGTGTCGAGCACGGTCTGAAATTCCTGCTTGATGTGAACGAAAACGGTCGCAGCGAGATCGGAAAACGGGTTGTGGTGATTGGTGGTGGCTATACCGCAATGGATTGCGCGCGAACCGCTGTGCGGCTCGGGGCGCAGACAAGCGTCTACTATCGTCGCGGCCGCGATGACATGGTCGTGTTGCCCGGCGAAGTCGAGGAGTTACTCGCCGAAGGCCCCGATCTGCACAATCAGTGTGCGCCACGCGGATTCGCCGGGTCGGAGCAGGTGTCCGGCGTGCAGTTCGTGCGTACCGAAGCGGGAGAGATCGACAGCAGAGGCCGGCGTTTGCCGCGTGAAGTCCCCGGAAGCGAATTTCTGGCTGAGGCGGATAGCGTCATTCTCGCAACCGGCCAGTTTCCGCAAACGTCCTGGCTGGGTGCGGGTTTCGCGTCCCGGATGGTTGGTGAGGACGGTTGGCTCAATAGTGGTACCGCTCACCGAACGGGGCATGAAAAAGTGTTTGCGGCGGGTGACTTTGTGCTCGGCGCGACTACGCTAATACAGGCAATCGGCCACGCTCGCGACTGCGCAAGGGAAGTTGACGAGCATTTGATGGGAAATGCACGTGTCAGGACCATCGCTCGTGCCGACGCGGCATTCCAGTCGAAAACAGCGGAAGGACGCACAACCGGCCGGACCGCGAGTATGAACGTCATTCCGATTCACCCGATGCCGTTGCTGCCGGTCGAGCAACGTATCGGTGACGCCGAGGTGGAAACCGGCTATGAAGGCGGCACGGCGAAAGAGGCCGCAGGTCGTTGTTACCTGTGCCACTACAAGTTCGAGATTGTCGACTCCAAGTGCGTTCTGTGTGACGAGTGCCTGAAAGTCAAGCCGGTGCCGGGTTGTATAGTCGAAGCCGCTGACGTGAAGCGCGACGATCAGGGGCGGATCACCGGTTATCGTCCGGTCGAAAGTGGCGTGACCGATTCTCTTTACTACAACCGGCTGTGGATAGACCAGGACCAATGCGTGCGCTGCGGGCAATGCGAAGCGGTGTGCCCGGTGAACGCGATCACAATCCAGAAGGTCAGCCTCGTCACGCAGCCGGTCTGATGCCCCCGCGACATCTGTCGCCAGCGGGGGACATTGCCGCAGCGCAGCTTTCCATCTTCAGATGCTGAGAATATACTTTACCGGTTGAACTGGAGGCCAGGACTCATGGCCGGTTTCCGGGGAACAGATCTGTAACGTTTATGCGGGGCAGAAAGTGGCACTCATTCTGGCTGTTGATATGGCTGGCGTGCCGGGCAGGTGGTTGGTCGTCGAAGACGCAATTACCTATTACGCGCGCCATATGGTGGCGTGGTCGCTGGGCGATGTGGTGGCAACCTATCGCGGCGGTTACTCGCGTCTGACCGGGGATCGGTCGGAACTATCCACCCGCAGTATCATCTCAATCAAGGGTGCGGTCGACTTTACCAAACGTGCCCAGCAACCCCACCTTTCCAACACCTCACTGTTTTCTCGCGACCGGCACGTGTGTGCCTACTGTGGAAACCGCTATCGGGAGACAGACCTGTCGCGCGATCATGTTAATCCGGTGCATGCGGGCGGCGAGGATCGCTGGATGAATGTCGTAACGGCTTGCCGGTCCTGCAACATCCGCAAGGGCGGGCGTACACCGGAGGCAGCGCACATGCCCCTGATTTATCTGCCGTACGTGCCCAACCGGTACGAGCATCTGATTCTGCAAAACCGCCGTATCCTGCAAAACCAGATGGAGTATTTGATGGCGAAGGTGCCAAAGAGCAGCCGTTTACACGGCTGATCGCGAGAGAACCGGCGCAGCCGATTACATGCCAGATCGCGTTCAAAAGGATACGGTAACCATCGTACCCCGGTTCGATCCTGCCGACGCGAATCTGGCGGGATGGTAGTCTCGGTGTCTGCACCGTCCGCCACACAGGTGCCGTCCGGACCGCGAGCCTTGAAGTGTCGAACGTTACCGGACAGGTGATTGTTTCGGTGGGGCCCGGGATGCGAATTTTGATCCCCCAACCAAATTCAACGAATACGGAGTGACATTGTTTGAACTGAAAAAACGCCTGGCGCTGTTTGCAATAATCGTCGTCTTTGCCGGTTGCCAATCCAACCCGATCACGGGCCGTTCCCAATTTATGGTGGTGTCGGAGGAGTCGGCGATTATCCAGTCTGCTTCGGCGTATGCGGCCGTGCTCAAACCTCTCTCCGATGAAGGGAAGGTGAACAGTGATCCGGCAGTTGTTGCACGGATCGAGACCATTACCAGCCGGCTCGTGGCGCAGGCAATCGCTTACCGTCCCGAGACGGAGGCGTGGGACTGGTCGGTTCGGGTGATTGACGAGCCCGAAACAGTAAACGCCTGGTGCATGGCAGGCGGGAGGATGGCGATCTACACCGGGCTGATCGACAAGCTCGAAGCGACGGACGATGAAATCGCGCAGGTGATGGGCCACGAGATTTCACATGCCTTGCTGGCCCACACGGCTGAAAAAATGTCGCGTGCCATGGCCATGCAGATAGGGTTGATCACTGCGGCAGTAGCGGCTCCGAATAGTACCGAGGGACAGCTTGCTGTCACCGGTGCGGCCATGGCCGCGGTTGTCGCGCTCGAATTGCCCAATAGCCGAACCGCGGAAAGCGAGGCGGACGTCGTCGGTATCGAAATCGCCGCCAAGGCGGGCTACGATCCCCGTGCCGCAGAAACGCTCTGGGCGAAGATGGCAGAGGTTGGTGGCAGTGGCGATTCGCGCTTCGATTTTCTGTCGACGCACCC
>DATKYN010000018.1:0-6261 GCA_035528435.1 Burkholderiales bacterium | reverse complement strand
CCGCTCGGCGTCATCGGCATCATTTACGAATCACGTCCGAACGTCACCGCAGATGCCGCGGGCCTGTGTCTGAAAGCCGGTAACGCCGCCATTCTTCGCGGAGGCTCCGAGGCGATTCACTCGAACCAGTCCATCGGCATCTGCGTGCACGAAGGCTTGCGTGCTGCCGGACTGCCGGAACAGGCCGTCCAGGTGATCGAAACAACCGATCGCGCCGCGGTCGGCGAACTGATCACGATGAAGGAATACGTCGACATCATCGTGCCGCGCGGCGGTAAGGGCCTGATCGAGCGCGTTTCAAACGATGCACGTATTCCGGTGCTGAAGCACCTCGACGGTGTTTGCCACGTCTATATCGATGACCGCGCCGACAGCGAGAAAGCCGTGCGCATCGCCGTTAACGCCAAGACGCAGCGTTACGGCACTTGCAACACACTGGAGACGCTGCTGGTGCACCGGGATATTGCAGCCGCCGTACTGCCGCCGCTGGCAAAAATCTATACCGACAAAGGCGTGGAACTGCGCGGTGATGACGCAGCACGCGCGCTGGTTCCCGAAATGACCGCGGCGTCGGAGGAAGACTGGTACGCTGAGTATCTCGCGCCCATACTGGCGGTACGCGTGGTTGACGGCCTCGACCAGGCGATTGACCACATTGCGCAGTACGGATCGCAACACACCGATGCAATCGTTACGGAGGACTGGAGCCGGGCGCGCCGGTTTCTGCGTGAAGTCGACTCCAGTTCGGTGATGGTCAATGCATCAACACGTTTCGCCGACGGCTTTGAATACGGCCTGGGCGCCGAAATCGGGATTTCAACCGACAAGCTCCATGCGCGCGGACCGGTCGGGCTGGAAGGACTGACATCGCTGAAGTGGGTCGTCCTGGGTGACGGGCATATTCGCGGCTAGAGCGAAACGCGGCAGGGCATGTTTTTACGGCGGCAATACGCCGTGGTGCAGGCAGAAAGTTTTCGGTCGCAAGGTGTTGACCGACCCGGATTCGGTAATCCGCAAGCGCCAGTCACCGTTACACTGGTAACCTTGCCAATGAGCAGTCGGGCTCCGGAACCATTCACCGGCTGATTTTTAATTTTTTTGCGCCTTACAAAAAGAATCGACATGCCACTGATTGAAGTGAAAGTCCCGGACATCGGCGATTTCAAGGACGTTCCCGTCATTGAACTGCTCGTCAAGCCGGGCGATCAAGTTGAAAAAGAAGACTCGCTGGTTACGCTGGAGTCGGATAAAGCGACCATGGACGTGCCGGCACCTGAAGACGGTGTGGTCAAGGAACTGAAAGTAAAGCTCGACGACAAGGTATCCGAAGGCAGCCTGATCCTCACGCTCGAAACCGCCGTCGCCAAAGTAGTGCAACAGAAGCCAGAACCAGAAAGCAAGGCTGCTGCAACCGCACCAGCGCTAGCAGCTGCGACGACGGCCCCGGCCCAACCGCCTGCAGCCGAAGCCGCTTCAGCGCCACAAGCAGCGGCGCCATTGGCCGCCGGCGACAAGGGAGATATCCACGGTCAGGTGGTGGTGCTCGGCTCCGGGCCGGGGGGCTACACGGCGGCATTTCGTGCCGCCGATCTCGGGCTGCAAGTGGTGCTGATCGAGCGCTATGAATCGCTCGGCGGCGTCTGCCTCAACGTCGGCTGCATTCCTTCAAAGGCATTGCTGCACGCAGCAAAGGTGATTTCGGAAGCCGAGGAAATGAAGGAACTGGGTCTGGCGTTTTCGAAACCGAAGATCGAAATCGACAAACTGCGCGGCTGGAAAAACAGCGTCGTCGAACGACTGACACGCGGACTTGGCGGCCTCGCCAAGCAGCGAAAAGTACAGGTCGTGCATGGGACTGGAAAATTCGTGTCGCCCCGCATGATCGAGGTTGAAACGGCCGACGGCGTCAAGAAAGTTTCTTTCGACTCCGCGATTATCGCCGCCGGCTCCCAGGTCGCCCGCATTCCCGGGCTGCCTTACGACGACTCACGCCTGATGGACTCCACCGATGCGCTTAAGCTCACCGAGCTGCCGAAAAGCATGCTGGTCATTGGCGGCGGCATCATCGGGCTGGAAATGGCAACCGTGTACGACGCGCTGGGGACCAAGATCTCCGTTGTCGAACTCGCGGACAGCCTGATTCCCGGCGCAGACCGCGACCTGATCCGTCCACTGCACAAGCGCCTGGAGAAACGCTACGAAGGCATTTACGTCAAGACCAAAGTCACCGCACTGACCGCCCAGAAGAACGGACTCAAGGCAACTTTTGAAGGCGACAACGCGCCCGAACCGCAAGTCTACGACCGTGTGCTGCTGGCCGTCGGCCGCCGCCCCAACGGAGGGTCGATCGGTGCAGATGCGGCCGGTGTCACAGTCAACGAGCGCGGCTTCATTCCGGTCGATAAACAAATGCGAACCAATGTCGGGCACATTTACGCCATCGGCGACGTCGTCGGCGAGCCGATGCTGGCGCACAAGGCAACGCACGAAGGCAAGCTCGCGGCGGAAGTCATCGCCGGACACAAACGCGCTTTCGATGCGCGCACCATTCCCTCCGTCGCCTATACCGACCCCGAGATCGCCTGGATGGGGTTGACCGAAACGCAGGCCAAGGCCGAGGGTATTGCCTTCGAGAAAGCCTCCTTCCCGTGGGCCGCGAGCGGGCGCGCGCTGGCTACAGCACGCGACGAAGGGATGACCAAGCTTCTGTTCGATAAAACCAGCAAGCGCCTGCTGGGCGCCGGCATGGTCGGACCAAACGCCGGCGAACTGATTGCCGAGACGGTGCTGGCGCTCGAAATGGGCGCCGACGCCGAAGACATCGGTCTGACCATCCACCCGCACCCGACATTGTCCGAAACGGTTTTCTTTGCGGCAGAAATCGCTGAAGGCTCGATTACCGACTTGTACATGCCGAAGAAACGCTGAATCGATGACGGCAGCAACGTGGATTCTGCGGGCACGGCGTAACGCCAGCGCCCGCTTGCGCACCGCCAGTCAATTACCTGCGCGGTAAGCACACATGATGATCCTGTCGGCACCGAAGGACTTCGTCGCGTCGTACGCAGCGCCGGAGAAACTGGACCAGCCCGCGTTGTGGTTCGTCTACATGGGCAACCACCTTCTGGTGTCACACAGCACACGCGGCGTGGAAGCACCCGTCGTTCGCGATCTGAACGAACTGGGACTGACTGAGCTGCGCTCACAGTACCTAGGCAACCTGTCGGGCCGGCACTGCTTCGCTGCCGAAGTAGAAGACGCCACGCCTGCACCTGCCGGAATGCAATGGTCGGGATTGCGTGCCCTGTTTGGCGCGCTTGACGATACTGTTTTTGCGCTGGCGGGACGCGCATTCCAGATCGTCGACTGGGATCGATCCCACCAGTTTTGCGGTCGTTGCGGCACCGCTACCGTGCTCAAGGAAGGGGAACGCTCGCGCGTGTGCCCATCGTGCGCGCAACTGCATTACCCGCGCATCGCACCAGCCATCATGGTGCTGGTGCGGCGTGGGCCGGAGATCCTGCTGGCGCGTTCGCCGCATTTTCCGCCGGGTATGTTTTCCGCCCTGGCCGGCTTCACCGAACCCGGCGAAACCCTGGAGCAGACCATCGTTCGCGAAGTGCGCGAGGAGGTCAGTATCGAGATTAGCAATATCCGGTATTTCGCGAGCCAGCCGTGGCCGTTCCCGCATTCACTGATGATCGCCTTTCACGCCGACTATGTTGAGGGTGAAATTATTCCTGACCCTGTGGAAATCGAGGCGGCCGACTGGTTCAGTCTCGACCGCCTGCCCGAAAAACTGCCAAGCACCATCAGCATTTCGCGGCGCCTCATCGATGCAACGCTGAACGAACTGAAAAATGGCGGGTAAAGACCGACGATGCTGAAAATCTGGGGACGGGACAACTCGGTCAATGTCGAGAAAGTACTTTGGGCCTGCGAGGAACTCGGCCTGCCCTACGAACGCGTCGATGCCGGCGGCCAGTTTGGCATCGTCGACACGCCGCAGTACCGGGCAATGAATCCGAACGGTCTGGTGCCCACGGTTGAAGTCGATGGCCTGGTGTTGTGGGAGTCGAACGCGATTGTCCGCTACCTCACTGCAAAACACAGCGCCGGTGATCTGTGGCCGGTCGATCTGGCCATCCGTGTCGAAGCCGACCGGTGGATGGACTGGGCCAACACGACCTTCTGGCCGGCGTTCCGGCCTTTGTTCTGGAATCTGGTACGCACACCCCCTGAGCAGCGCGATGCCGCAGCGATCGCGCGTTCGTTCGACCGAAGCGCCGAGCTGCTGGGGTATCTCGATCAGCATCTCGCCACCCGGACCCACATCGCCGGAGACCGGTTCAGCATGGGCGACATCCCGATGGGTTGCGCCGTATGGCGGTGGCTCGCGTTGCCAGAAGAACTGTTAACAAGAGTCCGACCGAAATACCCCTCGCTGATGCGCTGGTTCGAAACGCTGAACCAACGGCCCTGCTATAGAAAGATTGCAACGAAACCACTGACCTGAGCAGGATTCGGGCAGTCGCTCCGAACCGGCAGTCGCTCTGATCCGGTATTGGAATTCGCGCTCCCAGACCAGCCACTAATTACCGCCTACCCGGCACTCGAAAAAATTCCACCAAAGGAGATCGGCGATATGAAATTTCTGTCACGTTTGCTGTGCACGGCGCTGGGCGCTGCGCTACTCATCTCGACCGGCGTTCACGCAAGAACGGTCGTGATAGGCCATGTGAATCTTTCTTTCTATGAGGCAACCGCTGCGGTTTTCCAGAGTGTGCTGGAACGCTCCGGTTACAACGTCGCGATGAAAAAGGGTCCGCACAGCATCATGTATCCGCTGCTTGCCGAAGGGGAGTTCGATCTGTTCGTAGCGGCCTGGCTACCGAATACGCACCAGCAATACTGGGAGGAATTCAGCGAAAACCTGACACTGGTCACCCCCCTGTATTCCGACGCGAAGCTGTTCTGGGCGGTGCCTGACTACGTTCCGGAATCCGAAGTGAAGAGCGTGGCCGATCTGGCCAAGCCACAGGTTGCGGCGAAAATGCAAAAGACGATTCGTGGTCCGGGTGCGGACTCCGGTCTGATGATGCGCTCGAAATCATTGATGGAGCATTACGGGCTGCAACAGGCTGGCTACGAACTCGCCCCCGGCAAGGCGAAAGACTGGATCGACGCCTTCAATACCAATACCGAAGCGCAGAACTGGTTCGTGATGCCTTTGTGGCAACCGCAATACCTCAACAAGGTCGCGAAGTTGCGCATCCTCGAGGAACCGGAGAACATCCTTGGCGAAGCCGACACAGCCTGGCTGGTTGCCCACAAGTCAGCCAGAAAGAAAATTCCGAAACATATTTTCGCCATCCTCGAGCGCATGGAATTTTCGGTGAAATGGATCACCGAACTCGATTACATGGTCAACGTCGAGGGGTTTTCGCCACGCGAAGCGGCCCGCGTATGGATGACGATGCACCCGCATACCATCGACTACTGGATCGACGCGGAGTAAGGGCAAAACAAGAGTGAACGGACAACGGCCCGACACGTCGAAAATTGCAGCCGACTGGCACTCTCGGGGTTTCAGTTGCGAAGTCTGGACCGACCCGCCCGGGCAGGTGTGGGCCGACTTCGTGCACGAAGTCGATGAACTCGTGATGACAATCGACGGTGACGTCGAGTTCGAGTTTGGCGGAAAAACCTACCGTCCAGAAGCCGGAGAAGAACTATTGATTCCGGCCGGTGCGCTGCACACGGTACGCAATCGGGGCGACAGCACCAGCCACTGGTTATTCGGCTACCGACGCTGAGATCGGGCCGCAGTGCGGCCCGACAGTTCACGAACCCGCGGCGCTTTTCTTCGGACCGGTGTAGTGCTCGGGATGGCGGATCGCCACGACCCGGCTGTCGGGCGCGTAAGCGTGACACGAGCCGATGAGCGCCGGTTTTTCGTTGCGGCCTTCGCGCTTGTCGCGGGCGACCCGCTCGCCATAGATTGTCTGGAACGCCGTAGTGGCAATCGGACCCAGCAATTCCACCATGTGCGTACAGCCTTTGGTACCGCCCAGCAGCTCGCGCGTTTTCTGTGTCCAGCCGTGTTTGATGGTCAGTCCCTTGAGGCGCTTAAACGCTGGCGCGATATCGCCGCAAATGTGGAACGGCCCCAGACGGTCCTGGCCTCAACATCCTTGACGTTCAGATCGATGTCTACGGTCAGCCTGATCCACATTTCATGGATCGGCTCCCCGGGCGTGA
>DATKYN010000017.1:0-10964 GCA_035528435.1 Burkholderiales bacterium | reverse complement strand
CTCGGAGCATTTGTGGCGATGCCCCTCGTGCTGCTGATTGGCCGCGCGAAACCAACCAATTCAGAACGCGAGGGCGGGGAGTTCGACAAGACAGAGCCGTTCATGATCGCCGAATAGCCGGGGGACTCAGACCCGGCATCGGTTTCATTGCGCAGAAATGTCGACAGCGTAATAATTTTGACCGCGTAGCACGTTTGATGGCGCTACACGTTTGATGGTGCAATCAGTTTGATCGTGAAACCGGTTCGGGCCGCAAGCGGCAAGGTTTTGTGCCGCGCCGCGGTTACCGGGTCGGGGTTTCGGCGAGCAGGCTGTCGTATCGGCTGATCTGAGCCACCATTTAGCCAATCTCTGCCACTACGCGGCCCACGATTTTTCCGGCTTTCAGTTCATCCAGCGTCCGGCTGACTTCGGACAGCGGTCGTTTCTCGACCGGGATGGCTTTGAGCTTGCCTTCGCGCGCGAGCCTTACGACCTGTTTTAACTCGTCGACGGTACCAACGTTGGATCCACAAATGGTGAGCGCGCGCTGCACAACGGATACCAGCGACAGTGGAATCTCACCGCCGTAAAGTCCAACCAGAATCACCTTCCCGCCCTTGCGGATGCTGGAAAGCGCAAGCGTTGCCGAAGCGGTGTTGTTCACCAGATCTATTGCGCCGAACAGCAAGCCGCCGGCGATTTTCTGCAATTGCTCGGCCGCATTGGCATCGTCGGCTTTCACGGTAGCGGCTGCGCCTTCCGCTTTCGCTGCCGGAAACTTGGACGGATCAATATCGGCCGCAATGATGCGCTCGTGCCCGAGTGCGCGCAGCATGCCGATTGTCATCAATCCCAGTCCTCCTGCACCGATGACGGTGACCCATTCTTCAGCGGGTATCGGCGCCAGCGTGGAGACAGCGGAGTAGGTGGTCAGACCGGAGCAGGCCAGCGTCGCTGCCCAGGCCGGATCGATGCCGCTTGCATCGACGAGATAGCGCGGATGGGGGATCAACAGATGATCGGCGTATCCGCCGGCGCTCTGCACGCCTACCCAACGCGGACTCATGCAGTGATTGTCGCGCCCTTCATGACATCGTGCGCAGTCTCCGCAGCCAATCCACGGACATACCAGACGGTCCTCGCCGATCGGGACATCGCCGGCTTCGGGGCCGGCGGCGATGACTGTTCCATACGGTTCGTGGCCCAGCGTGATGGGGGGATTCATACCGCGGTCGCTCATATTAAAGCGTTTGCCGCCACCCAGATCGAAATAGCCATCGCGTATGTGCACGTCGCTGTGACAGACGCCGCAATACTTGAGTTTGAGCAGCACTTCGCTGCCCTTGGGCGTGGGCGTCGCATGCTCCCTTGGTTGCAAGGGTTTTCCCCATTCGGTTACGTCGTAGCTGAGCATGCAATTCTCCTCCGTTATGTTGTGGTTACCTTGACGCCAAGTCCGGTTGCCGGCCGCACGTCCATGCACAGTCGGAGAATATGACGAAACTCAGGTGGAGTAAAACACGCTGTGCGCAGTCATCCCTGGTGGGTTATCCCGAGGTTGGCTGAAGGCGGCAGTGACGTTACGATGTGGACTTTGAAACAGGTGTCGAAATATCCCATGTCGAATTTCCAATCATCCGTCCGTCCCCGTCGCAGTCTGCTTTTTGTGCCCGGGCTCAGGCCTGACCGCTACCGTAAGGCGCTCGATGCCGGGGCCGACATCGTTTGTATCGATCTTGAGGATGCGGTGGCCGGGCCGCGCAAGGCCGAAGCACGCGAGCTGACAATGCCATTGTTCGGGCAGGATTCGCATCCGCATGTCGAGCGCATGGTTCGGATCAACGGTCTGTCGACGCCGGATGGTTTGAAGGATCTTACGGCTATCATCGAATCCGATAGCCCACCGCCGTCCATCATGATTCCGAAGATCCGTTCTGCCGAAGAGGTGCAACTGATCGAAACCCTGCTGTCAGCGGGGGCTGCCCGCGCCGTACGTTTCTGCGTCATCGTCGAAACCAACCAGGCGCTCGAGCATGCGGTGGACATTGCGCGCTCGTCGCAACGGGTTGACTCGATGATTCTCGGGGCGGTTGACATGTCGGCAGACCTGCGTTGCGAGAAAGCGTGGGAGCCATTGCTGTACACACGCTCGAGACTGGTGCACGCGGCGGCAACGGCGGGGATCGATCTGCTCGATGTGCCATACCTGAATCTGGACGATCCGGACGGTTTAAAACAAGAGGCAAGCGGTTGCGCGCGGCTGGGTTTCACCGGTAAAGCCTCGATCCATCCGAACCAGATTCCGATCATCAACAGTGTTTTTACGCCTGACGCGAAGGCCGTCGAAAGAGCGCGCAAGATATGTGCGGCGTTCGAGAATGACGACACCGGTCTGGTTGTGGTGGATGGCGAGTTGATCGAGCTGCCGGTTGTGCGTTCGATGTATCGCGTGCTTGCAATCGCCGAAAGAAGCGCCGCGAAAGTCGGCAGTTGACCGTTGAAGGCAAGGGTCTGGGTGGCCCGGTTGTGGCTCGTGTAATATTTACTGGCCCCGGTTATGCCATTCGAATAGCCTGCTGCGTGTCTGGTGACAAGAGGCTTAAGGCATTTTTGATCGCCGGATATTGATTACGCCCCGGAAAAAAGCGGGCAGATGTGCAAGCCGGGTGGCAACAGGTCCCGGCCACTATTGCACATCTGTTTCCGCAATCAAACGTTGGTGCAGAGAAGAGCAGGAGGGAAGATGCGCAAGTCGGGTGGCAACAAATCCCGACCACTATTGCGGTTCATCTCCCCCTGCAGGGCATAGAATTGCAATTGATGTGCCAACGCCGGATGTTGCAATAAGAGGCCCCGCAACGGGAAATCCGGGCTGCAGAGGCACCTGACACGAGAGCAGAGGACGGAAAGTACGACGCTGGCGTCGACTTTTCGGCAGGCCGTGCCGATGCGACCACGGTCCGGTTTCAGCAGTATGGCCAACGGACACGCTGTATCTTTCCGGAGTCTTTCTACTAAGGAGTGAATGAGCCGATGACCATGAAACTGCTGATTGCCAATCCCAGTCCTTATGCACGCAAGGTACGGGTGGCATTGCGCGAGAAGGGCATAGATTGCGAGATCGTTGTCGAGAATCCATGGTTGCCGGAAACCCGGATCGGTGCGGCGAATCCGCTCGGCAAGGTGCCGACCCTGATCCTTGACGATGGCAGTGTTGTCCATGATTCGAAAGTTATCGTCGAATACCTGGAGACGCTGGATTCGCCAGTTGTGTTGATTCCTGACAAAGCATCACAGCGCGTTGCGCATAAACAGATAGAGGCGATTGCGGACGGAATTTGTGACGCGGTTGTCCTGATTGCACTCGAGGGTACGCGCCCGGCAGGCAAGCGAAGCGACGGGTGGGTAAACCGACAGCAGAAAAAGATCATCGCCGGTGTCGGTGAGCTGGAACGGTTGCTGGGCCAGCGTGAGTGGTTCACTGATTCCGGTTTCGGGCTTGCTGAAATCGCCTGCGTCTGCGCGCTCGACTATGTTGATTTTCGCTATCCGACAGTACAGTGGCGCGATACTGCCCCGGGCCTTGTGGATATACATCGGCGCTTGTCTGCAAGGTCGTCATTTGCTGGGACGAGGCCGGAGCCACAGGAGCTGCCGTCGCTTTAGAAGGCTACAGAAAACGCTGCAGCGCAGTCCGAATCTGCCGCCGGTTGTTCGCGACGCCTTGCCTCGCCGGATTTGTTCCGGCGTGCACCGCCCGGTTCTCTACGTAAGCGAGTGCCGGATGTTCTCCAGACATCTGTCCGTCGGAGGTTTCACCGCGGGTTAGTTGACGACACGGATTTTGCGCGCGAGCCAGATCGCGGTGACGGTACAGCCGACTGCAATCAGACCGCTGATCCAGTATCCAGTGAGGCGGCCGGACGCAGTGTGACCAATGATGAAGCCGGACGACAGAGAGGCTGCGCTCGACCCGAGTTGCTGGATCGCGGAGTTGAAGCTCATGAAAGCCCCGCGCAAGGCTGGTTGGGATGCGCCAGTGACGATTGCCATCGCCGGAACAAAGCGCCCGGACACGAAAATCATGAACAGGACCATCACTCCGATGGCCGCCCAAAGGGGTGCGGGCGGCAAGTTGGTCGCCAGCAGCAGGGGAATGATGGAAATGCACGAAATAATTGTGAACATCCGGTACTTCCCATGGCGGTCGGACATGCGTCCCCACAGCCTTGAGGTAAACACGGTTGCAGCGCCACCGAAAAAATACAGCCAGGGTAAATCTGTTTCTGCCAGGCCAACATTGGCGACCATGTAGGGCGCAATAAACGGGATGACCGAGAAGCCGCCGAAGATCATGACTGCCGTCAGGGTCAATGCACGCAGATGGTTGCGGTCAGAAAAGACGGTGACTGCCTGGCGCCACGGATGCCGGGAACGCGCCTGGGCCACGTGCGAGTCCATGCGTGGCAGCAACCATACTGCCAGCATGAGCACGATCACTGATACCGCGGCAAGAAAGACGAAGGGCGCGCGCCAGTCGAACATGTTGGCAAGCGTCAGCCCAAGTGGCACACCGGCTACCGCCGAGATCGGGAACGCCGTCATCACGATGCCCATGGCCGTGCCGCGTCGTGCATCGGGGATGATGTCCCCGACGATGGCGTATACGGCGGCGCCGGCGATCCCGCCAAACGCGCCGGTGACAGTTCGCGCCGCGAGCAGTGAGTAAAAATCGGGTGCCGCCGCGCATAGCAGGGTCGAAATAGTGAATCCGCCATAGAGCAGCAGCAGGGCGCGTTTTCGATCGAAGCGGTCGATATAGAATCCGCACAAAACCGAGGCGACTGCCGCTGACAAGGTGTAAGCAGACACCAGTATCGCGAACTCGGCGGGAGTGATTTCCCAGATGCGCATGAATTGCGGACCCAATGGCATCAGGACCATGAAATCCATCAAGTGGGTGAACTGAACGCCAAGCAGGATCAACAGGATGGATCGTTCCTTCAGCGCTGCGTCTTCGAGCATCGTCAGGCGCTGCCGGGGTCGAGGGCGAACGCGTCGGCGAGCAGTTCGTAGGAGCGCAACCTGCTCCCGTAGTCACCGGTAATGGTAATCACCATGATTTCATCGGCCTCGAAGGCCTGCTGGATTTCCAATAACTCTTCCCTGACCTTGTCCGGCGTGCCGATCAGCGCGCGTTGACGCTCACGCTGGATAATGGCTTGTTCCTGTTCGCTATAGGTGCAGGCCAGTGCCTGTTCCGTGGTCAGAATTCGGGACTCGCGCCCGGTTGCCATCAGCACGCGGCGATGATCGATTGGTGCCGCCAGGCGCTCTGCCTGCTCCTGCGTTGGCGCACAGATGACGAATACGCATGCCAGTGAGTGGGGCCGGGATTCGCGCTGCGATGCCTGAAAGCCATGGCGGTAGGCACGGCTGACGTCGTCACCCCCGTGGGCATTGATGAAATGCGCGAAGGCAAAGCGAAGGCCGAGATAAGCCGCAAGCGTCGCGCTGTAATCGGACGAACCCAGCAGCCAGACCTCGGGCGCGCCCGAACCGGCGGGCATCGCGCGCACGCGTTTGAAAGGGTGGTCGTCCGGCAGCTGATCGTCCAGCCAGCCGACAAGATCGGACACCTGCTGCGGAAAACTGTCGTCGGCATAGAAGGAGATCGGGTTGATCGCTTTCGCGGTGAGCATGTCGCCACCCGGCGCGCGGCCGATTCCCAGATCGACCCGGCCAGGGAACAATGCTTCGTGCATGCGGAAGATCTCGGCAACCTTCACCGGGCTGTAATAGGGCAGCAGCACGCCGCCGGTACCGACACGGATAGTTGAAGTCGCCGCGCCAATTGCCCCAAGGAGTATTTCCGGACAGGGGTCGGCGAGCCCGCGCATATTGTGGTGTTCCGCCAGCCAGTAGCGGTGGTAGCCAAGCTGCTCGGCCGCTCGCGCAAGCTGGATGGTCTCCTGAATCGCGTCAGCGGGAGTATGGCCGTCGATGATGGGTGTTTGATCCAGAACAGATAGTCGCATGCGCAATATTCCGCCTTCAGGTCGTTCGGTCACGTTGTTCGACGATGTTCGCCGGGCTTTCGAAACCGGAGCACGGCGCCACCCCGGGTGCAGAGACTATATTAGGCCTGCGGTGCGGGCCGAGTCGGGTCGGGTTGCTATCCAGCGTCCGCATGATTCCGCAGCACACGTCCGGAACAGCAACACTGTAACCGTTATCTGTAGAATGTACGCCGCACACAAGCGGGTTGGAGAAAAACTGATCCGTGTGCCCACCACTGCCGGACGCCATGCGTAGTTCAGTAGCGCCGGCAGCGGGAAAACTTTATTCCGGAAAATTTTTATGCGCGCAGGGGGTTTCTTCGCAGGAATCCCTGTACTGGAGGAAATGTGATGTTGATGGCAGGAACAAGAAAAATGGCAGTGATCGGTGCCGCCCTGGCGGCATTTGTGGCGACGCCGGTCGTGGCTGACGAGGTGATACTGAAGAACGGCGATCGCATCACCGGTACTCTGGTTGAACTGGCCGGCGGCAAACTGTCTATCAAAACCGAGTATGCCGGCACGGTCAAGATCGACTGGGCGTTGGTTGATACGTTCTCGACGGACGAGCCGGTGTACGTGAAGATCGGCGACAATCAGCTGCGCGCAACCGTTATTGCCGCCGAAGACGGCACCGCCATGCTCAGTTCCGAAGACTTGCTCGACTCCGACCCGATCGAATTGTCCCGCATGTCAGCGATGAGCTACGAGAAAAAGCCGGCAGTCAGAGTGACTGGCCGGGTCAACCTCGGTGCATCGTCCTCATCGGGCAACACGAACGCCGAGAATCTGCACGCGAACGCGGAAGTTGTGGCCCGTTCGGCGCAAAACCGGTTTACCGCTGGCGGCCGTATCAACAAGGCCAAAACAGACGGCACACAGACCGAGTCAAACTGGCTTGCGTTTCTCAAATACGATCATTTCATATCGAAGAAATGGTACGCCTCTGCCAACATGGACGCCGAGAACGACAAGTTCAAGGACATTAATCTGCGAACGACGATAGGCGCCAGCTCCGGTTATCAGTTCTTCGATGATGACCAAACCAGTTTGTCGGTGGAACTGGGCCTCAGCTATGTCAATACCGATTTCATTACCGGAGTGGATCAGGACTACCCGGCGGCCCGCTGGGCACTGGATTACGCGCAGAAGTTGTTCGATACGGAGAACGAGTTCTTCCATCGTGACGAGGTGTTTTTCGCTCTGGACGATTCCGATAACCTGTTTCTTCGCACCGCGACAGGTTTCAGGCTGCCCATCGTCGCTGGCTTGAATTCCACGATCCAGTACAACTACGACTGGGATGACAACCCGGCTCCGGGGCGGGTCAAGGAAGACGATATGTGGCTGGTGACGCTTGGCTACAAGTGGTAGCTGGCGGTGCTGCCGTCAGTTACCGGGTAGGTGCCCCGGCAACCGGCAGCGGCTGGACGAGCACCTGGTCTTCGTCCCTGGTGTTGTTTACACGGGGCTGACCGGGAGAGCGATCAGATCAACCGCCTTGTAGGTGAGCATGCTCTCGATATTCGGGAGTTTCACGGCCGGAGCGAGCCAATTGCCATAGTCGTTCGGGCTGAGGATGACCGGCACGTGCTGGCAAGAGGGATTCACTAGCGGATTCGCAGCGGTGGTGAAAATGGCACAGCCTGGCCGATCTTCAATCATATCGTTACCCGGCTCATAGGTCGCGGCGAAACCGTACACGCCGCCGTCGCGCAAGTGGATTAACTACGATTGCTTGCCCTGTGCGAGTTTCTGCCATTCGCAAATTCCGTCGGCAGGCAGAATGCAGCGACGGCGGCTGAGCGCACCCTTGAACACCGGTTTGCTGGCGACGGTTTCGGAACAGGCATTAATAGGGCGCGGTCCACTGCTGCCGGGTGCGATGTTGTAACGCGATTTTTGCTTCGGGTCGACCGTTACGCTGAACTGCGCGTTGATTCGGACCGGGGTTGCACTCAGGGTGTGTCGACCGCACATTGCACTAATCGTGGCGGCAGGGTGTGCGCGAAGCTGGTGCCGGCAAGCCCCCGCCATGCACGATCAGATTCAGTAGTACTCGTATGGTTTCTTCGGCAAGCGCGCGTCTTCAAAGGTGGTACGTTGTCCCTGGTCCTGGGGCCGATCCCACCATGTGGAGCGCGCCTTTCGCTGCTTTTCGACGACCTCCGGATTTTTCTGGAGAAAGTCGCGAATGAAGCGGGTTGTATCGGACTCGTAAGGTTTTTTGGCCATGATGTATACCTTGTTGCAATGCCGGCTGATTAAGGTGTCCGGACGACCGTCCGCGTCCGGTTAGACGCGGCAGTCGAATGACAATAGCCGATTATTAACGATCATGAAACGAAAGTCTCCACGATGACG
Source organism: Burkholderiales bacterium (assembly GCA_035528435.1). GTDB lineage: Bacteria > Pseudomonadota > Gammaproteobacteria > Burkholderiales > Eutrophovitaceae > SG8-40. The sequence continues at coordinate 2,559 of DATKYN010000017.1, read as the reverse complement.
AAGAAAATCCCGCTTCCACCGGCCGCTCCGAAGCACCCGGTTACCAGGCGCGTGCACGGCATGCCGCTCAGCGATGAATACGATTGGCTGCGAAACAAGGAATCGCCAGAAGTGCTGGCCTACCTGAAGTCTGAGAACGCCTATACGCAGGCGATGATGAAACCGAGCGAACCGCTTCAGAAAACGCTCTATCGCGAGATGCTGGCACGAATCAAGGAAACCGACACCGAGGTGCCATACAGGGACGGTGCCTACTTCTACTACTCCCGTACCCGCAAGGGGATGCAATACCGTACCTACTGCCGCAAGCGTGGCAGTCTGTCGGCGCGTGAAGAAGTCGTTCTGGACCTGAATCACCTGGCCGAAGGGCAATCATATATCGGACTTGGCGCGCTCGAAATCTCGGGTAACGGCAACATGCTTGCCTACTCGCTGGATTACTCCGGTTTCCGTGAGTACACGCTGCGTATCCGCGATCTGGAAAGTGGAGCCGATGACTCGACTTCTATCGAGAAGGCACGCTCGGTTGCCTGGGCCGCGGATAACCGGACCCTGTTTTATGTCACGGAAGACGATGCCAAGCGCGCCAGCCGCGTCTGGCGGCGGGTCATCGGGGAGCCGGAGGAGACACTCATTTATGAGGAGACGGATGCCCGTTTTTCGGTATCGGTTTCCGATTCGCGAAGCAGGGAATACCTTTTTATTACGTCGCATAGCGCGACAACCAGCGAAGTGCGCTGGCTGCGCGCGGATGAGCCGGCAGCACAACCTTGCCTGTTCCAGATCAGACGGCAGGGGCACGAATACTACGTTGACCATGGCCACGGCCGGTTTTACGTACTGACCAATGACCGGGGACGAAATTTTCGCGTGGCCGTCGCGCCTTTGCACGAGACAGGCGAACAAGGCTGGCAGGAACTGATCGCGCACCGCGACGATGTGATGCTGGACGGAATCGATGTGTTTGCCCGTCACATTGTCCTGGATGAGAGAAAGGACGGCTTTCCGCGGCTCAGCGTGCGCCGGGTCGATGATGGTGACACGCATGTGATCGCGCTTCCCGAACCGGCCAGTTCGGTTTACGCCGGCGCCAACGCACAGTTCGATACGCCGGTGTTTCGTTTCCACTATGAATCGTATGTGACACCGGACTCGGTCTACGACTACGACCTCGATTCGAAGTCGATGACATTGCTGAAGAGGCGTGAGGTGCGCGGCACTTTCAAGAGCAGCGATTACGCGGTGGAGGTCACCCATGCTGCCGCCGACGACGGGACCCGGGTGCCGGTGTCACTCGTTTACCGCAAGGACGCACGGCGCCGCGGCCCGCAACCGCTGTTGCTTACCGGCTATGGTTCCTATGGCTACCCGCACGACGTGCATTTCAGCTCGACCCGCCTGTCGCTGCTTGACCGGGGTGTTATTTATGCTGTGGCGCATGTGCGTGGCGGTGGTGAACTCGGCAAGCGCTGGCACGAAGAAGGCCGAATGTTGCAAAAACGCAATTCGTTCACCGATTTCATTTCGTGCGCCGAACACCTTGTCGACTCAGGTTATACCGACTCCTCGCAGTTGGTGATCGAAGGCGGCAGTGCAGGCGGTCTGCTGATGGGTGCGGTAACCAATATGCGGCCGGATCTGTTTCGGGCTGTGATCGCCGATGTGCCTTTCGTCGACGTCATCAACACCATGCTGGATGACTCGCTGCCGCTGACGACCGGTGAATACGAGGAGTGGGGTAACCCTGCCGAAAAAACATACTTCGACTACATGCTTTCGTATTCGCCTTACGACAACCTCAAGCGAGGATCGTATCCGGCGATGTTGGTGGAAACCTCGCTCAATGACAGCCAGGTGATGTACTGGGAGCCGGCGAAGTATGTGGCCAGATTGCGCGCCCTGAAAACAGACAACAATCCTTTGTTGCTGCGGACCAACATGGACGCGGGTCATGGCGGGGCGTCGGGCCGCTACGATTTTCTCAAGGAAATCGCGTTCAGTTACGCCTTCGTGCTTGGCGTGGTGGGTATCACCCGCTAGGTCCTTGTTGGCGCGGCGGAGCGCGTCCGTCGCCTGCATATTTGTCGCCGAAAAATGTGCTCTCAGCGCTGTCTCGCCCGAGCCGGAGATGGTCCTGCCGTTTGTCGCCGATTCCAGACCGTTTATTCCCGCGGGCTTGCGATCTCGCTGATCGATATGGCATCGTTCTCCCAACGGTACACGAGGGGCCGGTAGACAGGTTTTAGGCCCTTTGTACTGAAACAAGGCAAACCCGTCGAAAGGCGGGGACGCAAAGTCACCGGTCTAAAGGAACACTGTTCCCACGGCAGCGGGACCGCCAGGTAACCGATACAGGCCCAGCCTGTACGCGCTCTGCGCGGTCGTCTCCGTGTCCATCCGGACTCACGCGTTCCCCAATCTCAAGGCGGGCATTGATGCCAACTGAACGAGATGACGAACGTGACCAAGATTGCCGAAACTGCATTGACACCACGAAACGGTCCTACCGGGTCTGGCCGGGGTTTTACCCTTGTTGAACTGGTTGTGACGATCGCTATC
>DATKYN010000016.1:0-9240 GCA_035528435.1 Burkholderiales bacterium | reverse complement strand
GATGGCACATGGTGATCCGTCGCTTGCCATAGGCGACCGGGTTCGAGCGCGGTTCATCGAGTTTGGCGGCAAGATAATTCCCCGTTTCGGAAAACCCGATGGCTGATGCTGACAATGTTGTGCCTTTCACGTTCAGAATGCACCAGGAAGGGGCGCGGCAAGCGAGCAACACTCCAGGGGGCGCGCGCGCCGGGAGTAACCCGCCATTGGTTGCGATAGCGGATGCGTTGGCGAGTCCGGACAATACAGGTGGGTCGCGCGGACATCGTATGGATAGACCCGTGCGCCGGACCAGGGGCACGATGGTTTTCGTCGTGAGGAAGGGACATGGCAAGTGAACAGTAATCCGAGGGAAACATTGCGCGCTGCGCTGGACCCGAAATCGGTAGCGATAGTGGGCGCGTCGGAGAATCCGGACAAGATAGGCGGACGCCCCCTTCTCTACCTCGGCCGTCACGGCTATGGCGGCACCGTTTACCCGATCAATCCTAACCGCGCCCAGGTACAGGGGCGCAAGGCGTATCCCGATCTGTTGTCGTTACCCGTAGCGCCGGAGGTTGCCATCATCGCGCTTCCGGGAGATGCCGCCGTCGACGCCGTCGAGACCTGTGCCGGTATGGGGGTCAAGGTGGTTGTGGTTATGACTTCGGGTTTTGGAGAGGTCGACGCGGTTGATGGCAAGGCAAAGGAGGCGCGCATGCGCGCCGTCGCGCGCGAAGCGGGAATGCGGGTAGTTGGACCCAATTCTCAAGGGCTCGCCAACTTCGGGACCGGTGCCGTTCTTTCTTTCTCTACCATGTATATCGAGATGCCGCCGCAGGATGGGCCGGTGGCCGTGGTCAGTCAGTCGGGTGCGATGAGCGTCGTCCCGTATGCGCTGCTGCGCGCGCGCGGTATCGGCGTGCGGCATTCGCACGCGACCGGCAACGACTGCGAGGTAACAGTCGGAGAGTTTGCTTCGGTCGTGGCGGAGGATCCCGGGGTAAGGTTGTTGCTGCTTTATGTCGAGAGCATTTCCGACGCGAAGTCTTTGGCCACCCTGGCAGGCATTGCCCGCGACCGCGAATTGCCAGTAATCGCCTTGAAATCCGGGCGTACGGCTGCGGGACAGGAGGCAGCGCGATCGCACACCGGCGCGCTTGCCAATGAGGACAGGGTGGTCGATGCGTTTCTCGAACAGCACGGTATCTGGCGCGCGCGCACTACGGCCGAACTCGTCGGATCGGCGGAGTTGTATCTGAAAGGGTGGAAGCCGCGCGGTCGAAGACTGGTGGCGATCAGCAATTCCGGGGCTTCATGTGTGATGGCGGCGGATACGGCTACGCAAGCTGGATTGTCGATGGCGAAGCTTTCCCGGGAAACGCGCGCTGGAATTGGAAAAGTGCTGCCGAGCTTCGCGACAGCGACCAACCCGATCGACCTGACTGCCGCTTTGCTGAGCAATAGCAGGCTGTTCTCGGACATATTGCCAATTGTCGCGCGTGACCCTGGAGCGGATGCGGTTGTCATTGGCATACCGGTAGCGGGTCAGGGCTATGATGTTGAGGCGTTTGCGCGCGATACAGCTGGTTTTGCCAGTGAGACAGGATTGCCCGTTGCTGTGTCGGCGCCACAGGCCAGTGTTGCCAATACGTTTCGTGATGCGGGGCTGACCGTATTTGCCACTGACGCAGAGGCGGTTGAGACGCTGGCACAGTATCTGTCGCACGTGGAACTGGCGCGACAAGCAGTCCGGGCGGGTGCGCTGCCAGTGGTGCGTCAAACTTCCGGAGCAGTCATGCTCAACGAAGCAGAATCGTTGTCAGTGGTTCAGCGAGCGGGTATTCCTGTTGTTGAGCACTGCTTGTGTCATACGGAGGACGAAGTATGCCGGGCTGTTTTGTCACTGGGCGCCCCGGTCGTTTTGAAAGCGTGTTCTCCCGATGTGGTCCATAAAAGTGATCTGGGTCTGGTTCGTCTTGGTGTTAGTGACGTTGCAGACGCGCGCGCAGTCTTCATCTCGCTTGGCGAGACGCTTGAGCGGCAAGGTTTGACGAATGACGGAGTGATTGTGGCGCGAATGTCACAGGGGCGACGCGAGCTAATGCTTGGTGGTCGGCTTGACCCGGTTTTTGGGCCTGTTGTCCTTGTCGGTGACGGTGGAAAGTATGTTGAAGCGATGCCCGACGCGCGCGTGCTGGTCTGGCCTTTTGGAGAAGAAGATGTGTTGCGTTTGCTCGGCCGGCTTCGCATTGGACCTCTTTTCAAAGGGGTCCGGGGGGAGCCGGCGCTGGACTCGATCGCGGTCGCGAAAGCTGCAGTTTCGCTGGGTGAATTACTGGCCGACGCTGCTTCGAGTGTCACCAGCCTGGACATCAATCCGATACTGGTGGGCGCAAATGGCGAAGGGTGTGTCGCGCTCGACGCCGTCGTTTACACCGAGCATTCTTCAATCTCGCCCCTTTAGTCGGCGTTTGCGACGGTGACAGTTAGCGCGGACCAAACACTCGAGAATATTGCGCCTGATGGCATCAGGCAGAACGCGCCCGCACCGGTTGTCGAGTTCCGTGACAAGCGTGTCACTGAAGGTGGTCAGGGAATAATATGCAATCAACGATTGTCTATGGCTCGTGAATGATGCTCCGCGTTGACCAACTGTTGCTGATTCCCATGGGGGCAGATGGCCGTTTTCCCTCTACAAAACTGTTGACAACGCTTAAGTCGCTGTGCATTCTCTTGACCGCATGCCGGACACGGCAGAGTGAGTGAGAGTTTCGTTTTTGCGACTTACGTTATTACAGGCAACTTACAGGAGATTTGATATGGCAGCTGCGAAGAAGAAAACTGCGAAGAAAGCCCCGGCAAAGAAGAAGGCCCCCGCAAAGAAAAAGGCCCCGGCGAAGAAAGCACCGGCAAAGAAAAAAGCGGTGAAGAAATCTGCAGCCAAGAAGAAAGCACCCGCCAAGAAATCAGTGGCGAAAAAGAAGGCCCCGGCCAAGAAGAAAGTGGTGAAGAAAGCCGCGGCCAAGAAAAAGGCTCCGGCGAAGAAGAAAACAGGCGTCAAACGCAAGCCGAATGCGGCTTTCATGAAGGCCATGACCCTCAGCGATGAGCTTGCCGCAGTGATCGGAAACAAGCCGATGCCGCGTACCGAGGTAACCAAGAAGATCTGGGCCTACATCAAGCGCAATGACCTTCAGGACAGCAAAAACCGTCGCAACATCAACGCCGACGACAAACTGAAAGTCGTGTTCGGTGGCAAGAAACAGGTCTCGATGTTTGAGATGACCAAACTGATCAGCAATCATTTGTCGTAGAACAAGCAGGCTCCCCGGTTGGCTTGTTCAGGAGCCAACCGGGTATTGATAACCTGCGTAATTTGATGATGCGCGGCCCTCGCCCAAATTTGCACACCGTCCCTTCGTGGTGTGAAACATCAAATCCGACCGCAACTGAACACTCCGACCGCAGGACCATGACGCGCCTGCCCGATCCCGGGTTCCACCCCTCGGCTATTTGTTGCTCTTTCCGAAATGGATTGCTGTTCTTCTGGTCGAAAGGCGAACAGACACGGGTGTCGCTAATCGGCGACAGTGTCAGGGGTGGCGCACTACATTTCGCAAACCTGGTTCAGAGTCGTAGTCGACTTTGCCAAGGGTGGCGCCCGTGACCCTGCCGAACAAAGATCAAAATCGCCTCTTCGCCGTGCCGCCACCGGCACTGCAAGGCCGGCACCCTAGCCGAAGTGTGGCGTTTGGTATTGGGTTGGCGTTCATTGCCATCGCGCTCGTCATCGCAACGGCCATCGCCGGCTTCTCGGGGCACAAACTTTCCGTTGCAGCACACATTGTTCTGGAATTGCTGATCATCATCGGTGCCACACATATCGTGTCGGTATGTGCGGGTCTGTGGTTTGCAGACCGTGATCCAAAATGGCTTGTATTGGCGTTTTCCTTCTGTGTCGCCGGATTCTTTTCGGCTGGCCAGATGCTAGGCTTTGCTGGCAGCGGGTTGACGAACGTCGGGCCAAATCCTATTTGGGAGCAAGCGCGAAACAGCGCTGTTTGCGTCGCGCTGTTCGTGTCTGTTTTTGTCCTGTCGGCGCCACGGCTCAAGGTGCGAGGAGCCGTGCTTGTTTCGGTCGGGTTGTTAATTTTCGTGGCTGCTTTGTTTGTGGTGTTGCGTGCCGGAGACGGTGTTGCCGTGTACGACGGCCGGATTGCCGCATTGAACACGGCCGTGTACCTGGTGGCGCTCGGGCGCGCCTCGATCAGCTTGCGTACGGGACGGAAGGACGGAGTGCTGGTCGCATTCGCGTTCGCGATCTTGCTGGGTTTGTTTTCCGAACTTGGCTGGGCGCTCGCGGGGCGCGTCGGTGAAGACGTTGTCCTGGTTCTGCGGGCGACTGAGTTCGCAACGCTTTACTACGGATTGTTTGTTCTGGCGTTGTTGCGTCCCTATCGTTACGCGCGCAGTGCCGAGGTGTTTTTTCGTACGCTGGTTGAAAGCTCCCCGGCTGGTATTGTGCTGAGCCGTGACGGCCGAATACTGCACGCCAATCAGGCGTTTCTTGAACTGATTGGTTTTGATTCGCTGAACACGGCGCGCGACGCTCTGCTTTGGGATATCGAGGCACAGAATCCGGAGGAAGCTGAGCGTTACCACCGTGCACGTGAACGCGGCGATCGCGGTGTGCCCAACACGGTTGTGCGACGTCTGGCGGCGCGTGACGGTCGGGTCATTCATGCTCGTGTGGAGCACGCTGATGTGCAGATGCCTGACGGTGCGGCGACGCTGACCTATTTTATTGATTTTTCCAAGACCGTCGAGGCACAGGAACAACTCAAGCGCATCGCCAACTACGACGTTCTGACCGGCTTACCGAACCGGACCATGCTGCGGGAGCGGCTTGAGCAGGCATTGCGGGTTGCGGCCCGTGTCGAGGACACGGTTGCTGTGTTGTTTATCGACCTCGATCAATTCAAGCAGGTCAACGATACTTTGGGCCATGCCAGCGGTGATGAGCTGCTGAAGCTGGTGGCGCATCGACTCAGGGATGCATGTCGTAAGGAAGACACACTAGGCAGACTCGGTGGAGACGAATTTATTGTCATTGCGCAGCACATACAGTCGGGTAGCGGTGCCGATACGCTTGCCGCCAAGCTGATACAGGTGCTTGACTCGCCGTTTGATCTCGAGGGGCATGAGGTATTTGTCGGTGGCAGTATAGGTGTATCAATGTTTCCTCAGGATGCCGCCGATGCCAGCACCATGATCCGAAATGCTGATGTGGCGATGTATCACGCGAAAAGAGAGGGCGGACCTCGCGTTGCATTCTATGAGGAAGAAATGAATGTGCGCGCACTCGAGCGTCTCGAACTGGGTACGGAGTTGCGATGGGCGCTCGAACGGGACGAATTCGAGCTGTTCTATCAGCCACGCGTCGATCTTGGAACAGGACGGGTGGCAGGAGTTGAAGCGCTTCTGCGCTGGCGCAGCCCGTCCCGTGGGTTGGTGCTGCCCGAAAAATTCATTCCCAGACTTGAAGAGTCGGGATTGATTACCCAGCTTGGCAGGCAGGTACTGGCCAGGGCCTGTCACGCTGCGATGGAATGGCGCTCTCACGGAAACGCACGCATTCCGATCGCAGTCAATATTTCCGCAGCACAGTTCCGTAGCTCACTTGTAGAGGATGTTGAACTGGCATTAAGTGCATCCGGTCTGCCGCATGAGGATCTGGAGCTGGAAATTACCGAAAGCCTTTTGTTCAGAGATTACGAGCAGGCGCGTGTGCCTCTGGAGAGACTCGCCGCAAAAGGCGTAAAGGCGGCACTGGACGACTTCGGAACCGGTTACTCGTCGTTGTCGTCACTGCATCATCTTCCTGTGCATTTCGTGAAGATTGACCGTTCCTTCGTACGGGCACTGCAGCCTGGTCGCAACACGATTGTTGCCGCCATCATCAATGTTGCGCATACGCTGGGTATGCGAGTGATCGCCGAGGGTGTTGAGACAGTTGAACAGCGGGATATCCTGATCGATCTCGACTGTGATGAAATGCAGGGGTATCTGATTGCGCCGGCAATGTCATCTGAAGAATTTCCGGGCTGGTTGAGTGCGCACAGCGCACCGCAACTGTTCGCCGTCAGGCAGGATTCGTGACGATGGTGGTCATTCCAGCCTGACCAGTGTTACCGGAAAACCTACCCGCCGGGTGAGCGCCCGAGGTTCCATTTCGGCATAGTCGTCTGGCGCACTGACGTTCTCGATGCCGAATGCGGCCATGTCGGGCACGGAGAGGTAAAAGAAACCGCGCACCCCGTACTTTTCGTTGCCTACCCGGGTAACGTATTCATCAATGCCAAGGCGATAAAAGAACTGATCCTGTTTGTAAATGGCGTTGGTCAGGTACCTGATGTTGGCTTTCTGCGCCTGTTTCAGTTCCCGCTTGCGGGCGCGAGGGGATAACTCGCTCGCGTCGATCTGTTGCTCTACGATGGCATGCAAATGTTCCAGCAGGCCGGGCTGTTTCGCACTGCCATGCCAGGCTACAACGGCACCAGGCAGAATCGCCTTGTTGCGCCCTGCTGTGAAAACGTAGTTTGCACAAGAAGACAGGCAACTGTGATCGACTACAACGTCGAGATTGCTGTTGATGACCCAGATGCCAAAGTCCATCCCGACAACGATTTCACCACCAGTCGACTCGATGACAAGGGTATTCACGTTTGGGTCGTTGCCGGTTCTTTGCAATGCGGCAAGACCGTTCTCGGTGAGGCTGCCCCGGTAGATCACGGCGGTTCCATCACGCTCGACCCGGATGTTTGGCTCGACCAGGATTGCGCCCTCGGGAGTGAGGGGCTCACCGCTGGTCTCCCCTCGCTCTGACGGTCCTCGAGGGTCCGTTGCGCAGGAGAGGAGCACCAGCGTGGAGAGCAAAAGCGCAAGTGAGTGACGCATGGCGCGATTCTAGGCAAGCTTGCGAAACCTTGCACGGGTGGATTTGCAAGCCCGGATCTTATTTTTCCCTCCGCGGCAAGGGTCGCCAGCGGGGATTCGGGATTGTTTGCCGGTAAAATCTCCGGATTGTCGCAACAGGTAAGCAAATCGTGAATTTGATCCGCCCTTTTGCCGGGCTGCGTCCGGCGCCCGGACGGGCAGCAGATGTCGCTGCTCCTCCGTATGATGTCCTGTCTACCGAAGAAGCGCGTGAGCGCGCTGGCACGGAACGCTGGAGTTTTCTGCATATATCCAAGCCCGAGATCGATCTTCCACCCGGGACCGATCCGTTTTCTCCGGCGGTCTACGCCAAGTCAGCCGAGAATCTTCAGGAGATGCTCGCGCAAGGGGTGCTGGTCCGTGATGACGTGCCGTGCTTGTACGTCTACCGTCTTGTCGCGGACGGCGTTGTGCAGACAGGAGTTGTTGCTGCAGCCTCGATTGCTGATTACGACACTAATCGCATTCGCAAGCATGAATTCACGCGTCCAGACAAAGAGGATGACCGGGTGCGTCAGATCCAGGCGCTCAATGCCCAGACGGGACCGGTGCTGCTTGCCTATCCCGATAACGGGCAAGTCGATTCGATTCTCGCGGATATAGCCAGGGGCGAACCCGACAGCGATGTCACCGCTCAGGATGGTGTGCGCCACAGCATCTGGGTGATCCGCGACGAGGGCGTGATCGGGCGCCTGGTTACGCTGTTCGATGCCATGCCGGCGCTGTACATTGCCGACGGGCATCATCGTTCGGCTGCTGCATCGCGAGTGGCGGCGTCGCGCCGAGAGGGGCAGTCCGGGCATCGCGGTGACGAGGACTACAATCACTTTCTGGCTGTTGCTTTTCCGCAGCATGAGATGCATATCCTCCCGTATAACCGGGCGGTTCGCGATCTGAACGGGATGAGTGGCGAGCAGTTGCTGGCTCGTATAGGCGAGCGTTTCGATATCACATCCAGCTCCGTGCCGGTCGAGCCGGCTTGCGCACGGCGGTTCGGGCTGTATCTCGAAGGCAGCTGGTACGAACTCGCGATACGTCCCGGACTGGTTCGGGACGATGATCCGATCGCGCGACTGGATGTCAGTTTGCTCGCGGACAATTTGCTGGCACCTCTGCTCGGAATCAATGACCCTCGACGTGACAGCCGAATCGAGTTCATCGGTGGTATTCGCGGCCTGTCCGAGCTCGAGCGAAGGGTCGATAGCGGGCAGATGGCCTGCGCTTTCTCGCTGTTCGCCACGAGCATCGAGGATCTGATGGCGGTCGCTGATGCGCATCAGGTAATGCCGCCGAAATCCACCTGGTTCGAGCCAAAACTGGCGGATGGACTGGTATCGCTCCCACTCGGCTAGCCTTGTGCTGACTGGAATCCCTGTACGCCGCATGGCTTCTGCGCGCGGCATCGGGCAGTGATTGGCAAGGTTCAAACCTGTATTCAGCCAGTCACTTATTGTTGGACTTTTGCCGCGTTGGGCGTTCACTCCGGGTGAACAAACCAGTAAACTAGGATGTTCTAGGCCGGTCGTTCGATTTCGCAGCAGCACGTGTGGGTCGATGCGACGAGAACAGTCGCAGCGACGGCCCCACTGGAGGTGCGTCGATTGAAGCCCACGGACATTGCCCAGCCCGACTATTTTCACAAGGTCGTGGATTGTCAGTGGGCTTGCCCCGCACACACCCCCGTCCCCGAGTACATCCGCTTGATCGCCGCCGGTCGCTACGACGACGCCTACATGATCAACTGGACGTCGAACGTTTTCCCCGGGGTGCTTGGGCGCACGTGTGACAGGCCCTGTGAACCCGCTTGCCGCCGTGGGCGCGTTGAGGAATACAACCAGCAAAAGCCCGAACCGGTCGCCATCTGCCGTCTGAAACGGGTTGCTGCAGATAGCAAGGGCGATATTAGCGGGCGCCTGCCAAAGGCGCCGTCGCACAACGGCAAGCGTGTTGCCTGTATCGGCGCCGGTCCCGCGTCCTTGACCGTTGCTCGCGACCTGGCGCCGCTGGGCTATGAGGTGACCATATTCGATCAGGACCCTCGTGCCGGAGGCATGATTCGCAGCCAGATTCCCCGCTTCAGGCTTCCCGAAGAAGTGATAGATGAAGAAGTCGGTTACGTCATCGACACCGGCGTCGCGTTTCGCGGCGGCGTGCGGATCAACAGCATGAAGAAATTGCTGGATGAGAACTTTGATGCAGTGTTTGTCGGCACTGGCGCACCCCGCGGGCGGGACCTTGATCTGCCCGGACGGAAGGAGGCGG
>DATKYN010000015.1:0-5321 GCA_035528435.1 Burkholderiales bacterium | reverse complement strand
ATCCGCGCGAGGCGAATTCGAGCGGGAGTATCTTGCGAAAATACTCAAGATTACGGGCGGAAACGTGACACAAGCTGCCAAACTCGCGAAACGCAATCGCACCGAATTCTACAAACTGCTGCAAAGACACCATCTCGACCCTAAGCTTTTCAAAGCCTTGTAGCGCTCGAAAAGCCTGCTCGTAGCCATGCCAGGGCCGGGCCATGTTTTTTCCCAGCATAACAATAAGTTAATAGCCGACCCCGGATCTGTCTCCAAACGGCGACACAGCTTCTCAACAACCACAATAAATATTCGACTTAAGCACATGTTTTAAAGGGTGCAAAAAATATGGCATCATCATTGCTTTGGAAGTTCATACAATTCCATCGGCAACATCACAAGAATTCGGACCAAGTTCGTATGAGCAACGAGAAAACGCGCCTCTTTCTTCCGCTTGCGTGCTGCGCCATCTTCTCCGCTGCTACGTTTGGAGGCATTGGGGTTGCTGCCCTGACCGGCCAGATTGCTGTCGCTGCCAAGAAAGACGATTTCTTTTCGCGAGGCAACGATTTCCGGCAACGCAAAAGTATTTCCGATAAACCGGTCGCCTCAGCTGTTACCACGCCAACGCACGTCGGTCTCACGCGCAGCGCATTGCGGAACGCCGGGGACAACGACAAACCGATGGTGATGCGTGTGAGCCAACGCTTCAGCCAGACCCTCGCACCTCCTTGCTCTCGTTGTGGCGTAATCGATTCTATCGAGCGGCATGAACTGCAAATGCCGGTGGAGCACTCCGCATCAGGTCGGCTTGAATTTGCCGAATCCCGCAGTAACAACAAAGGGTCATCGTTCCCGGCCTCGATACTGGCCAAAACATCGAAGCGCAGCGCGTTTTCGGGCAATGATCAACAGTTAGCGATCAGCTTTATCGTGCGTCTGCGCATGGAAGATGGCAGCTTGCGAACGATTTACGAGCACCAACCGCCAGAATTTTCGGTCGGCGAGAGAGTCCAATTGGTGAATGGCTCAGTGGTATCGCTGAGCTAGCAGCGTTTGACAACTAGTCATTTCAACAAAACTTCTCTGGCTCGAGACAGAAATAATTGAACATGCAACCCTGATCCACTGGCCTGTCACACGTTTTACGCAATGCGCTCAAAGCGCATTGGAGCGCCCGATTTCCTCCCTTATCGGGCGCTTTTTTTTGGGGGCGCAGGATTCGCGCACTGATCATCAAAAAATTGGCGGGTGATTGCCCGCCGCTCCTTGTGCGAAAATCAGAATTACTTTGACGAACCTGGTCAACAAGGCATCTTTCCCGGTCAGCAGAAAACTTCGCCCATGACAAAACCAAAGCACGTACACCTCTATGCTGTTGCACTGTTGGTGATCGGTTGCAGTACCTCTCCGACCCAGACAGACAAATCCCAGGTTAATCTTGCGGGATACCCCCCTTCCTTTCGAGATGGTTACACGGACGGCTGCGACAGTTCACGGCGGGCCGCCGGAACAACTCGGGACGAAACCCGCTTCGAAGACGATGCCATGTACGCAGCCGGTTGGCGGGACGGTTTCGACATCTGCTCGGAAAAGAAATACGAATAGTGCTTGAGGCGAGCCGACTTCACCCCGGGTCGCGTGGCCAGCATGTACAATTTCCCGGCTTTACCTGTCTCTCTCACAACGGATTACACCCATGAACGCACCTTCCAATCGCCCTTCATTCGTCTGGTCGGATCCTTTTTTATTTCATGAGCAACTCGGTGAGGAGGAGCGAATCGTTGCCGATAGCGCGCGTGCCTTTTGCGACGAAAAACTAATGCCACGCGTGCTGCAAGCACACCGTGACGAACGTTTTGACAGGGATGTTTTCGGCGAGATGGGGGAAATGGGATTTCTGGGTTCGACGATAGACGGATATGGCTGCGCCGGCGTCAATCACGTCTGCTACGGGTTAATCGCGCGTGAAGTCGAGCGCATCGATTCTGGATATCGTTCGATGATGAGCGTGCAGTCCAGCCTCGTTATGTATCCGATTTACGCCTACGGCACGGAAGAACAGCGCAGAAAATACCTTCCGTCTCTCGCGAGTGGCGAGAAAATCGGGGCCTTCGGACTTACCGAGCCGGATTACGGTTCCGATGCCGGGAGCATGATCAGCCGCGCTCGCAAGGTCGATGGCGGATGGACACTCAAGGGCGCCAAGATGTGGATCACAAACTCTCCGGTTGCCGATGTGCTGGTTATTTGGGCCAAAGATGACGAGGGCGTCATTCGCGGGTTCATCCTCGAGCGGGGCATGACCGGGCTCACCACCCCCAAGATCGAGGGGAAGTTCAGCTTGCGTGTGTCCATTACTGGTGAAATCGTGATGAACGATGTATTCGTTCCCGACGAAAACCTTCTCCCGGAAGTACGCGGTCTGAAAGGCCCGTTCGGCTGCCTCAACAAGGCCCGTTACGGCATTGCCTGGGGAGCGCTGGGCGCGGCGGAGTTCTGCTGGCAGGCGGCAAGAGAATATGTCATGGAGCGGAAACAGTTTGGCCGCCCCCTAGCCGCCAATCAACTGGTCCAGAAGAAGCTGGCAGACATGCAAACTGAAATCACGCTCGGCCTGCAATCCGTATTACGTGTCGGGAGATTGATGGATGAGGGCCGCTCAGCCCCGGAGATGATTTCACTGATCAAGCGAAACTCTTGCGGCAAGGCGCTCGAGATTGCCCGGACCGCCCGGGACATGCATGGCGGGAATGGCGTATCTGACGAGTATCACGTCATTCGCCACTTGATGAATCTCGAAGCGGTAAACACCTACGAGGGCACGCATGACATCCATGCCCTTATACTAGGTCGGGCACAAACAGGGTTGCAGGCGTTTACCGGCGCCTAGGACCTGCCGCGGATATTCAAAAGGGAACAAAAAAGCACGCTTACGAAGCGTGCTTTTTTATGCCAGATCCCGGGCTAAAACCAATAGGGCGTTCTCACCCGAACATGACCTCTACACCACGTTCAAACGCAACGCCCGCCGTCGACTTCAATACACGCACCAGTGATGAAATCCGCCTCATCGGAAGCCAGGTAAAGACATGCGTTCGCGATATCACGGGGCTGACTGAAACGCCCCAGAGGAATCGAAGAAACAAATTTCTCCCGGATCTCCGGCGTGTCCGCACCCATAAACTCTGCCAGCAGCGGCGTGTCCCCGGCAACCGGATTCACCACATTTACGCGAATCTTGTCAGGCGCGAGCTCAACCGCCATTGCACGGCTCGCGACAATCGCCGCTGCCTTGCTGCCGTTGTACCAGACCAGACCGGGTCGTGGCCGTACACCCGCGGTCGATGCAATAGTGACGAACACGCCTGCACCTTTCTTGCGAAAGTGCGGAACGATGTTACGGGCACAGTGATAAAGGCTCTTCACATTGACGGCATAAACACGGTCAAAGTCTTTTTCCGTTACGTCGAGGACTGGCTGATTTCGATGCGTCGTACCGGCATTGTTAATAACGATGTCGAGATCCCCGAAAGTATCCAACGCAAACTTAAGCATCACTGCCCAGTCAGCGTCCTTGGATACATCGCCGTTGACGTACGCAGCCTCGCCACCTGCAGCCGTGATCTCTTTCGCAACTCTCTGCCCACCATCGTCATTTATATCGTTCACGACAATCTTGCAGCCTTCTTCCGCAAACCGTTTCGCGATCCCCTCACCAAAGCCGGATCCACCTCCAGTTACGATTGCCACCTTGCCATCCAGTCTCATTCCATGTCCTTTCGTTGTTCCGTTGACCAGTTCAAAAGAAATCGGGAGCCGCAAGGCTCCCGATTAAACCAAATTTCAGAAGCGGCTTCAGGCCGTCGCCGTAACGCACACGGCCTGATTCCCATCCACACCGGCTTGCTTGCTCTCGGTAGACCCGATTTTTGTCAGATCTATCGCATGACGTACAGCAGTCATTTCGGCAAGAATCGCAACGGCAATTTCCGGCGGTGTCTTGCTGCCGATCCGCAGCCCAACAGGTCCGTGCAAACGATCGAGTTCCGCCTGCGACAGATCGAACAATGCCAAGCGCTCTCGACGCTTCTCACTATTGAGCCGTGAGCCCAACGCGCCTACGTAAAATGCTGGAGACTTGAGAGCTTCAAGCAGCGCCAGATCATCGATTTTCGGATCGTGTGTAACCGCCACAACAGCGCTATGCGAGTCCAGATTCATCGCCAGGACAACGTCGTCTGGCATACCACGGTCAAGCGTTGCACCTTCGATGTCCCAGGTGTCCGCATATTCCTCGCGCGGGTCACAAACGGTGACATGGTAGTCAAGCGCCTGCGCCATTTGCGCTACATAGCGCGACAATTGCCCAGCCCCAACGATCAGCAAGCGCCACCGTGGACCGTAGACGCCTTTCAGCGTATTACCATCAAAAGAAAGCGTATCTGCCCTGCTGGCTGCTTCGAGTTTGACCCGCCCAGTCTCCATATTTAAGGTACGTGTCACCAGTTCGTGCCGCTCGACCCGTTCTAGAAGCTCTGACAGGACCGCATCATCAGTTACCTGTTCCAGCACAAGCTGCAGGGTTCCCCCGCATGGCAGACCAAATCGCTCGGCCTCCTCCTTCGTCATGCCATATGTCACGACTTGAGGGCGTTCCACCTGCAGGGATTCGTCCCGGATCTTGCAAATCAGATCGTCCTCGACACATCCGCCAGAGACCGATCCGGCCACGATGCCATCGTCACGCACCGCAAGCATGGCACCGGCCGGCCTTGGTGACGAGCCCCAGGTTTCGACAATTGTCACCAACACAACTTTGTGGCCCTCGGCGCGCCATACCACGCTGCTTCTCAACACTTGCAGATCAACGCTGTCCATAACACTACCCGTTCTATCCAACCGGAAATAACGATTCTAGATCAGCCGCGCCATCACGGCCACCGAAAAAAAACCCTCCAGCTGGCGCTGAAGGGTCTTTTCTAATGCCTTCGGGGAACCAGCTCCTTGTGGGAGCCGGACCCGAATATTTCAATTAGCCAGCCTTGATGTTCTCCGGCGTGAACGGCAGGGTACGGGGACGCTTGCCAGACGCGGCGAAGATCGCGTTTGCAATCGCCGGCTGAACAACCGCGGTACCCGGCTCGCCAAGACCACCAGGAACAGCGTCGCTCTTGATGAAGTGAGTGTTGAGCTCCTTCGGCGCTTCGTTGATGCGGGCAACACGGAAGGTGTCGAAGTTGTTCTGCTCGACGCCACCATCCTTGATGGTAATTTCACCCCACATACAAGCGGATTGACCGAAATTGATACACGACTGAATCTGTGCCAGAGCCTGA
>DATKYN010000014.1:0-17104 GCA_035528435.1 Burkholderiales bacterium | reverse complement strand
GCGAGCTTCGCCCCGCCCTCGCGCAGCTTGTGCAGCGTCTCGTGCGTGCCGGGGAACAGGCGCGATTCGCTCGTCAATCGCTGCTGGTAGTGCGCCCGAAAAATTTCACCGGCACGGTTGCGCCGGCCGGGCTCGAGGCCGGCGCCAGCGTCATCCGTCAGTAACCGCTCTACCAGCTTGTCTATCCCCTGGCCAATGTACGCACGCACGGTTTCACGGTCAGTCTGCTCCCGCCCAAGGTCGCGCAACATCAGATTGGCAGAGGTATACAGATCGGGAAGCGTATCGGCGAGCGTGCCGTCCAGATCGAAAGCGACCGCGCACACGTCGATTGGAAAGCGCACAGCCGAGGTGATTTTCGCGGATTCAGCCACGAGCGGGTTCGCGCTGCGAGAACGGAATCAGAACAGGCAACAAGGCCTCTTCGGTTTCGTGGCGGGGATCAATCGACGTGGCAAGCGCGTTGGCCAGGGACGGACTCATACCTTTGCCAGTTCCGAGCGCATGGCGTCGATGGTGGCTTTGTAATCGTCACTGCCAAAAATGGCGGAACCCGCCACCAGCGTGTCCGCGCCGGCGCTGGCAATCTCGGCAGCATTTTCAATCTTCACGCCGCCATCTACCTCCAGCCAGATATCACGCCCGCTGGCGTCAATGCGCTTACGCGCTTCACGCAACTTGTCGAGCGCACCCGGAATGAAACGTTGACCGCCAAATCCCGGATTGACCGACATGATCAGTACCAGGTCAATTTTGTCCAGAGTCCAGTCAAGATACGACAATGGCGTCGCCGGATTGAACACCAGACCCGGACGACAACCGTTATCGCGAATCAACCCGATCGTGCGATCGATATGGGATGACGCCTCCGGATGAAAGCTGATGATGTTGGCCCCCGCCCTGGCAAAATCCGGCACGATCCGATCCACCGGCTCCACCATCAGATGTACATCGATCGGGGCATCCGTCAGGGGCCTAATCGCTTCGCAGACCAGCGGGCCAATCGTCAGATTCGGCACGAAGTGATTGTCCATGACATCGAAGTGGACAACATCTGCCCCGGCCGCAATCACCGACTGAACCTCCTCACCCAGCTTGGCGAAGTTTGCCGACAGAATGCTCGGCGCAATCCGAAATGGTCTGCGAGATTTGCTCATGGTGTAACGCCCGGTTCGAGGATGTGCCCGAATTGTAGCTAAAACGTCACCAGCGGATGTGCTTTCGCACCCTGGCACGGATACGAAGTGAGGCTCACACCGTAAGTATGGACAGTGGCGCGGACCCGCACCGGGCCACAGAGTGTATTTCCTTGCGCCCCCTTCGCGGGGAATTCTCCGGCATGGTGTGCACGGAAAAGTGGACGGTTCCGACAGTTTTCAATGCAGCACACTTGCAGTACGCGCGCGTTTCGTTTCAAATTGCGCCCATGACGACACCAACCTACAAAATCGACGTTGCCGCCAAATCTGTTTTTCTTCCGGATCAATCCGACGAAGACGGGTCTCAATACATGTTTGCCTACACGATAAAGGTCGCGAACATGGGTACGGTTGCCGCAAAACTGATCAGCCGTCACTGGATCATCACAGACTCCAACGGGCGCATACAGGAAGTGCGTGGCGATGGAGTTGTCGGCGAACAACCAAGACTCGAACCGGGGGCAGTATTCGAGTACAGCAGCAGCGCGTCGCTTGAAACGCCGGTGGGAACAATGCGCGGCAGTTATCAGATGGTTGCCGAGGACGGCACCCAATTCGAAGCAGACATTCCGGAGTTCACGTTAAGCATCCCCAGGGTTCTCCATTGAAGGGTTCTGCATTGAAAAAACGTACTGCATCGATTTCGGACGTACGTCAATTATCCGGCGGATCACTTTTGTCTTTTTTGGGTAGAGTCCACCACACCAGGAACACGAATAACGCGAGACCCAGTGCAAGTTCAAAAAAAATCCAGAACATTGAATAGCCTTTCGTGATGGCATCAAGCCGTTTCGGGGCAAAGGCAAAAGTGTGCCTGAGTGCTGCCTTGTTGGCGACAGTGGCCGTACTGACTTCCTGTGCCACGCCAACCCGGCCGACACCAGCCGACACACCGGACCAGGGATCATCCGGGTCTGCGGTGACCGATTCCGTGGTGCAAGATACAACCTCATCGGATTCAACAGCAACAGCACCGGTTTCACCTGAGCGATCTCCTGCCGTTTCTGTTGAAAATGACGCAATCGAGGCTGCACAACCCGGCGCCGACGCAACCGCTTCACTGAAACCGGCGCAGCCATCCTCACCATGGGTAAAGCCGCCGCCAAAGGAAACGGGCTACCTGCAACCAGTTGCCTGGGGCGAGCTGCCCGGATGGCGCACTGATGACCTTGCTGAAGCATGGCCGGCATTCATCCGATCGTGTATGGCGCTCAAGTCGCAGCCCCGCTGGCAGGCCCCGTGCTGGGCCGCAGCGCAGATGCAACAGCATGACGATGCCAGCCTGAGAACATTTTTCGAGTCGTGGCTCAGACCATACCGGGTGTTCAATGCCGACGGCTCGCAGGAAGGTTTGGTGACCGGCTATTACGAGCCCTTGCTCCGCGGCAGCCGGACCCGGTCGGAGAAATACCGCTATCCGCTCTACAGCACACCCGACGACTTGCTCACCATTGACGTCGACGAACTGTTTCCCGAACTAAAGGGCGAGCGGGTGCGGGGGCGTAGGGAGAACGGCCGTGTCGTGCCCTATTACACCCGTGGGGAAATCGAAGGCGGCGTTGCTTCGCTGAAAGGACGGGAGATTCTCTGGGTAGACAATGCAGTTGAATTGTTCTTCTTGCATATCCAGGGATCGGGCCGTGTCGAGCTGGAAAATGGCGAGATCGCGAGAGTCGGTTACGCCAACCACAATGGCCACCCTTACCGGTCCATCGGGCGCATTCTCATCAAACGCGGCGAGCTTACGCTCTCCAAGGCCTCGATGCAGGGAATCAAACAGTGGGGCCGCGACAATCCGGACCGGTTACAGGCGCTGCTGGCGGAGAATCCCGCCTACGTCTTCTTCCGTGAGTTGCCATCCGGTATCGGCGGCCCGATCGGTGCGCTGGGTGTTCCGATAACGCCACGGCGAAGTATTGCCGTCGACGAACAGAGTGTGCCGCTTGGCGCCCCTGTCTATCTGGCAACGTCCTGGCCGAACACCAACAAGCCGCTCAGTCGGTTGATGTTCGCTCAGGACAAGGGCAGCGCGATCAAGGGTGCGGTACGCGCCGATTTTTTCTGGGGCTTTGGTGACGACGCCGGCAGACTCGCCGGGCGCATGCGGCAGTCGGGGCAAATGTGGGTCCTGCTCCCGAATGTCACCAGGACTTCGGCCAGCCCGGGTGACTGACCCT
Source organism: Burkholderiales bacterium (assembly GCA_035528435.1). Classification (GTDB taxonomy): domain Bacteria; phylum Pseudomonadota; class Gammaproteobacteria; order Burkholderiales; family Eutrophovitaceae; genus SG8-40. Next base: position 13,728 of record DATKYN010000014.1, on the reverse strand, counting down.
TTTCCTGGCTAAAACACGACGGTGCTGGCCGTGACCCGGTCAACACCGTCATGTGCCAGCTACCGCAACCAGCTCAATGACCACTTCGCTGCGGACCGGACGTCCGTGTTTGCGGGCAGCGAAGAATGCGGAACCCCGCATCGCATTGATCGCGGCCGTGATTTCCGCTTCGTTTGCTCCTGAATCAAAGACCGACACACCCGTCACGCGCCCCGATGCGTCGATGCGGGTGAGTAAACGCAGTACCCCCGACGCAGGCGTCGCGTTGGGCATCCGGATCGGCTCTCGCGGCACTGGCAGCACGTCAAGATCCTCTATCGGGTAGTAGCGCGCATCGGGCGCCTCAACGCCAACGAACACACCTGGCAAGGGACTCACAGATACCGGAATCCACGACCGGAAACCGGGTGGCGTAGTACCGTTTTGCAGGGATACGGAAAGTGCGGCGACAGGCGGCGACGGGAGCTGGTCGTGCAACGCGGTCGAGCCAGTATCGAGCCAGTTGCCGCCGGCAGCGACCACGACCGCATGCATCAGCAGCGATAACGCGATCGCGAACAACAATCGCTTTAGCGCTGCATCCTCTGCAGGATCGACCCGGTCGATACGCTCCATGAAGACAGGCCCTGACGTTCGCTCTGTTTAAGCGGCCTTGTCCGAAGCGGGCCGGAATCAGCCGTCTTTGTTCTGCTCGGCTTTATCGAGGCGTTGCTCAAGCTGCTCGAGTGTCAGGGCGCCGCTGACCCGTGAGCCATCTGAAAAGAACAGCGTCGGGGTCCCGCGAATGCGTTTGCCGTAACCAAACGCCAGAATGTCGTCGACAGGATTGTCGCAATCGGGCTTCGCCTTCGGCGCAACGCCTCGAACCACATAGTCGTCCCAGGCTTTTTCCTGATCAGCGGAGCACCAGATCGCCTTGGACGTCGGAACCGACTGTGCCGTGATGATCGGATAAAGAAACAGGTAAACCGTCGTGTTCTTCAGCTTGGGAAGTGTTTCCTGATCGAAGCGTTTGCAGTAACCGCAGTTCGGATCGGCAAAGTACGCCATGCGTCGCGATCCGTCGCCATAGACTTTCTTGAAGGCGCTGGCAAGCGGCAGATCGTCGAACGGCATCGCCAGCTTCTTCAGTTCGGCCGCCTCGATCTCCTGCTTGCGCTGGGCCGTGACGTTGCGCATTGACTTGACCTCGATGATGCTGCCGTCGATCAGATGTTGAAATTCCGCATCCGAGTAGTAAATCGAGCCATCAATGACGAGTTCGTACAGCCCAAGACCCGGGATCTCGGTCACCGATTGCACGTTCGCATTCGGGAATTTGGCCTTGATCGCCGAGCGCAATTTGCTGTCATCAGCGAGTGCGCCGGTTACGGCCATCGCGCCCATGACGATGCAGCCCAGTGCAATAACGAGAGGTGTGAGAAACCGGTGCCGCATGATGAAATATCCCCTAGATAAAGTAAGTGCAAACATATGACCGCCTAACCGGCCGCATGTTTCACGAGAATGCGTTTTAGTGGTGCAAGGCGCTCGGTCAACCTGAGCCCGGTATTTCTGAGCCAGGCGGCACCAGGCGCCGACGACTGGAACAAACGATGCAGGCCGTCAGTAGCCAGAGACATCGCCATGATGTCCTCGGCACGGCTTCGCCGGTACCGCGCCAGCACAGCAGGACTGCCAATCTCATCCGGCCCACGCCGGGCGATCTGTGTTGCCAGCGACTGCGCGTCCCCGAGACCGAGATTGAGCCCCTGTCCGGCCAGCGGGTGAACATTATGCGCAGCGTCACCTGCAAGGGCAAGCCGCGGGCCAACTATGCTTTCCGCCCGCATCAACCGCAACGCGAACGCGGCGGCGGGACCGGTACTGGTCAACTCACCAGCCACGCCTTTGGATGCCTGCGTGACTCGCTCAGACAATTCCGCAGCCTCCAGCCCCACCAGTTCATCTGCGTGATCTTGCGGGGTCGACCACACCATCGAAACATGCTTGCCGGGCAGCGGCAACAAAGCCAGCACCCCATCCGGGCGAAACCATTGCCAGGCCGTGCCCTGATGCGCCCTGGCGGTTGCGAAGTTAGCGACCACTGCGCTGTGGCCATAGGCAGACTGGCGTACTTTGATACCGGCAAGATCGCGTACGCGAGAGTTCGCGCCGTCGGCTGCGACAACCAATTGCGCCCGTATCGCCTGCCCATTGTCCAGCGATACGGTAACGGCTTCATCGTCCCACTGCACGGACTCACAACGCCGGCCACCGACACTGGTAACAAGCCGACGTTTCGCAAGCGCACTGTGCACGGCTGCCTGCAACACCCTGTTCTCGGCGATCACCGCGAGCTCGACCATACCGCTTCGATAGGCGTCGAAATTCAGCCGCGATCCCCCATCATCTCCCGTAACCAGCATTCTGTGGACCGGGGCAACCCGTTCGCCATCGACATGACGCCATATGCCGCAGGATTCCAGAAATTGCCGGCTTGCCGGTCGAAGCGCGAACACGCGCTGGTCGAATCCGGAATCAGCATCTGCTTCAGATGCAGCCAATGGCCCGCTACGGGCATCAACCAGCACCACGCTAACGCCCGCGTCGGCCAGGGCGACGGCAAGGCTGCCGCCCACCAGGCCGCCACCTACGATGGCAACATCAACATTCATCGGTCACAGTCTACACGTTGCGAACCTGCTGTTTCGGCGGGGCTTTTACCTTGACAAGGTTTTAGGGCCTCAGTAACCTTCCGGTCCCTGCTGGACACGGCACGTGGCGAATTAGCTCAGCGGTTAGAGCAGCGGAATCATAATCCGTTGGTCCGGGGTTCAAATCCCTGATTCGCCACCATTTCCCTTTCATGCTTGGTTGTGTATCGTTTGCAGTGTCTCCAACGGGCGCGCCCTCACCATTGTTAAACCGACCTGTACATGGGTAAAACTCTAACGGTCTTCGGACTGCTCGCTTCGCTGCTGTGGCTGGGGCCGGCCGGAGCCGCGCGTGAGTTCCCGCAGGAAGCGCGGCGCGGCACCATCGATTCGCACCAGTATCCAATCTACCGCATCGACAGCAAGACCTACCGCATGTCGGCCGGCGGGCGCATCTACAACGAACAGAATCTGATCATCACACCGGTATCGCTACCGAAACGCAAAGCCGAAGTCATGTACCGGCTCGACATGCGGGGAGAACTGGCCGCCATATGGCTGCTGACACGACAGGAAGTCGCGCTCAACCCGAAACGAACGACGCCGGCGGGAGACCCGCGCCGCTGATGAAGAAAGTCTATATCCGCACATTCGGCTGCCAGATGAACGAGTATGACTCCGGCAAGATGGCGGACATACTGGGCTCGACCGACGCCTACGAAAAGACGGATGATCCCGCCCAGGCGGATGTGATCCTCTTCAATACCTGCTCGGTGCGGGAAAAAGCCCAGGAGAAGGTCTTCAGCGATCTCGGGCGGGTTCGTCATCTGAAGCAAAAGAACCCGGACCTCATAATCGGAGTCGGCGGATGTGTCGCCAGCCAGGAGGGTGATGCGATCGTATCGCGCGCGCCCTACGTGGATGTGGTGTTCGGGCCGCAAACACTGCACCGTTTGCCACAGTTGATTCAAGCGCGCCGCGAAAACGGGCGCGCCCAGGTGGACATCTCGTTTCCGGAGGTAGAGAAATTTGACGCATTGCCGCCGGCCCGCGTCGAAGGTTGCACCGCGTTTGTTTCAGTGATGGAAGGCTGCAGCAAGTACTGCAGCTTTTGTGTCGTCCCCTATACCCGCGGCGAAGAAGTTTCGCGCCCGTTCGATGACGTCCTGACTGACGTCGCCGAACTCGCCTGCCAGGGTGTCAGGGAAGTCACCCTGCTCGGACAAAATGTCAACGCGTATCGCGGACCGATGCAGGATGGCGAGACAGCCGATTTTGCCTTGTTGCTCGAATACGTTGCCGAGATTCCCGGTATCGAGCGACTGCGTTACACAACGTCCCACCCGCGCGAGTTCACGCAACGATTGATCGACGCATACACGCAACTTCCCAAACTGGTCGACCATGTCCACCTGCCGGTTCAATCCGGTTCGGACCGGATACTGGCGGCGATGAAGCGCGGATACACTGCTGCCGAGTACAAATCCATTATTCGCCGACTTCGTGCGGCGCGCCCGGGGGTATGCGTTGCATCTGATTTTATCGTCGGTTTTCCGGGGGAGACCGATGCCGACTTTGAAGCCACGATGGCACTGGTGAACGACGTGGGATTCGATGCAAGCTTCAGCTTTATGTACAGCCCGCGACCCGGCACACCGGCCGCATCGCTGCCCGATCAGGTGCCGCTTCAGGTCAAGCAGTCCCGTCTGGCGCGGTTGCAGGCCCGCCTCAATGAACTCGGTCGCTCGGTGAATCAGGCGATGGTCGGCAGCGTTCAGGCGGTACTGGTCGAGGGCGCGTCGAAGAAGGACGCGTCCGAACTGGCCGGACGCACCAGCAACAACCGCGTTGTTAATTTTCGAGGCGCGTCACGCCTGCGAGGCCAGATTATCGACGTCGCAATCACCGGGGCGCTTGCACATTCGCTGCGCGGCGAAGTGCCCATCAACGAAATAGCTTGAAAAGAGGCGAATTGAAACCACTCGAACTGTCTTTTTCCCCGGTCGATAACGAGCGCCTTGCAAATCTTTGCGGCGCACTCGACGAGAACATCAAACAAATCGAAACCTCGCTGGATGTATCGATCGCACGACGTGGTGAAAACTTCAGTGTCAACGGAAGCCCGGAGCAGAGCCGCGTAGCGGCCAGAGCCCTCGAGTACTTCTACAAGGAGGCTGCGCAGCATCTCAACGTTGAAGACATCCAGCTCGGTCTGATCGAAGTTGCACGCGGCAGTAATGTGGCCGTGCCTGCGCCGGATGCCCCTGTGCTGCACACACGGCGCCGTGATCTGCACGGCAGAACGCCACGCCAGGTGCAGTACATCAACCAGATCCAGGAACATGACATCACCTTCGGCATCGGCCCGGCCGGCACCGGCAAGACCTATCTGGCGGTCGCCTGCGCCGTGGACGCCTACGAGCGTGACACGGTCAAACGCATCGTACTGGTCCGCCCCGCCGTAGAGGCAGGCGAACGCCTGGGCTTCCTGCCCGGCGACCTGGCACAGAAAGTCGATCCCTACCTGCGCCCGCTGTATGACGCGCTTTACGATTTGATGGGATTCGAGAAAGTCGGCAAGTTGTTTGAGCGTGGCACCATCGAAATTGCCCCGCTCGCCTATATGCGCGGGCGCACGCTCAATCACTCTTTCATTATTCTCGATGAGGCGCAGAACACCACGCCGGAGCAGATGAAGATGTTCCTCACCCGAATGGGGTTTGGCAGCCGCGCGGTCGTCACCGGAGATGTGACGCAGATTGATCTTGCCAAAGGCCAAAGAAGCGGGCTGGTAGACGCTTCGACCATCCTCGCCAAGGTAAACGGCATTGCCTTCACCCATTTTCTGTCCGAGGATGTCGTGCGTCATCCGCTGGTGCAGCGAATCGTCAATGCCTACGAGACTTACCAGCAGACCCCGGACCAGTAACCGGGATCGCATCGACGGCGACCGGCCCGGCCCTCTCCGGCTCGACCTGACCGTCCAGTTTGCGGTGCAACGCAACGGCATTCCAACAGCGGCGCGTTTCAGAAAATGGGCATTGGCCGCCCTGATCGAGACCGCTTCTGTCGCCCTGCGGCTGGTCAATCGGGCCGAAGCACTGGCGCTGAACTCAACCTACAGGCACCGGCACTACGCAACCAACGTGCTCACCTTTGCCTATCCCGATACCCGCCCGCTGTCAGGCGATATGGTGTTGTGCATCCCTGTCATCAGGGAAGAAGCGCGTCAGCAGGGCAAGTCGCTGCACGCGCACCTGGCCCACCTGACCGTACATGGCATGCTGCACCTGCAAGGCTTTGATCACGGCACCGATGACGAAGCCGAACTGATGGAAGGCATCGAGACGGAAATCGTGTCAAAGCTGGGGTATGCTGACCCCTATAGCCCATCAGCCCGGCCATAGTTGCGTGGCGGGAAAGATGCAGAAAATCACCTCAATACAAGCATTCGAGAACAACATTCAAGGCGGGCAACCGAAAAACCATCGGCGGCTTGTCATGGACATTGCGGCGGATGGCGCAACGAAGGCGCCATCCGTGACCCGCGCGACCTGTCTGTCGATGTTTGCGTCACCGTGCCCCTGGATCGATGGTTCCGGTTTGCCGTCCCTGAACATCTTTCCTGTGCACGCTGCGGCTGTCAGCAGACCGTCTGGCCAACCCAATTCAACCCGGATGAACCAATAACAGAAATGGACGACCCACAGAGTAAGCCCTCCCTGATGGAGCGGCTTGGCGCGCTGATTATGCGCGAACCGGAAGATCGCGAGCAGTTGATCACGCTGCTGCATAACTCCTTCGAACGCAATCTGATGGACGGTGACGCGCTGTCAATGATCGAGGGCGTGCTGCAGGTATCGGAACTTCAGGCGCGCGACATCATGGTGCCCCGTGCGCAGGCGGACATGGTGGATGTGCAGGACCCGATGGAAAAAATCATTGCCACTGCGATCGAAACTGCACACTCGCGCTTCCCGGTTACCGGTGAAACCAAGGATGACGTCATCGGCATTTTGCTGGCCAAGGATCTGCTGAACTATTACCAGGATCCGGATGAGTTCGATCTGCGCGACATGCTGCGCCCTGCGGTGTTCATACCCGAGTCGAAGCGGCTCAATGTGTTGCTAAAGGATTTTCGCAGCAACCGCAATCACATCGCGATCGTGGTTGATGAGTACGGTGGCGTGGCAGGATTGGTCACGATCGAGGACGTGCTCGAGCAAATTGTTGGAGATATTGAAGACGAGTTCGACTTCGACGAAACCGAAGCGAACATCGTGCGCGACCGGCATGGCCGTTTTCGGGTCAAGGCGCTCACCGAGATCGACGATTTCAACGAAACATTCGGGACTGATTTTTCAGACGACGATTTCGACACGATCGGTGGCCTGGTGCTGGCGCACGTCGGCAAACTCCCCAAGCGCGGAGAGCAATTCAGCATCGGCAATCTCGAAGTCGAAATCCTGCGCGCTGACAGCCGGCGCCTGCACTCGTTGCTGATCAAGATAGTAGAGGACAAAAACGAGGCAGATGACGCGTAAGCTGGTCGCGGCGGCGTTCGCGCTGGGCGCAGCAACCGTACCAGGGTTTGCCCCGTTTTATCTCTATGCGCTGCCTCTGCTGACGCTTGCGGCACTTGCCGTATTGTTGCTACGTGCCGGTTCAGTACGCAATGCGGTAGCCATCGGTTATGCCTTTGGGCTGGGGCTGCTGATAACCGGGACCAGCTGGGTCTATGTCAGCCTGCACGACTACGGCGGCATGCCAATGCCGGTCGCGGCACTGGCGACGCTGGTCTTTTGCGCCATCTATGCAAGCTGCCCGGCGATCGCCGGCGGTCTCATATTTCGGCTGCGCAGTGCGCCTGGCCTGAGCTTCCTGCTGCTTTTCCCGGCACTCTGGGCGCTATCGGACTGGGCACGGGGTTGGTTATTCACCGGTTTCCCATGGCTGGCGCTGGGATATTCGCAGGTTCCGGAGAGTCCGCTCGCGGGATACAGCGCCGTAATCGGTATTTATGGCGTATCGCTGGTCACGGCAATGACTGCCGGCTGTATCGCGCTGATCTACCAGCGGGTCGCCGAATCAATCCAGCCTGGTCGCGACACGGCAAACCAGGACAATGCCGAATCGCGCATGCCAACGCGATTGCGCCAGGCGCTTTCCACCAGCTATGGCCCCGCGATTCTCGCGATCGTAATCCTGGCTAGCGGAGCCGGTCTCGGCACAATCGACTGGACCCGCAAGGTCGGCAACGAGCCGGTGTCGGTAACCCTGATACAGGGCAACATTCCGCAGCATTTGAAGTGGCAACCCGAGCAGGCGCGCGAGACGCTGATCCGGTATCGCGATCTCGCCCGCGCTTCGACCAGCCGGCTCATCATCCTCCCTGAAACTGCGCTGCCGATGTTCGACATCAACGTACCCGAAGGCTATCTGGACGCACTGGGTGATCACGCCCGCAGCGTCGGTGGCGATCTCCTCACCGGGGTCCCGGAATACGCCGGTGTCGGCAAGTACTACAACAGCGTCATCAGCCGCGGCACGTCACCGTCACAGACCTATCGGAAGGTGCACCTGGTTCCGTTCGGCGACTACTTTCCGTTGCGCTGGGCGCTCGGCTGGTTCATGAACATGCTGGACATCCCGATGTCGGATTTTTCGCGCGGTGATGTCGATCAACGCCCCATTGCTGTCGCCGGACAGAAGGTGGCTGTCAACATCTGTTACGAAGACGTATTCGGCGAGGAAATCATCCGGCAACTGCCGGAGGCAACCATTCTTGCCAATTTCACCAACGACGCCTGGTGGGGCCGGTCGCTTGCATCACGGCAACATTTGCAAATCTCGCAGATGCGCGCAATGGAAACGGGGCGCAGCATGCTGCGAGCGACCAACACCGGCGTCACCGCGGTGATCGACCACCAGGGGCGAGTGCAGAATATTGCACCGGAGTTCGAAACCACCGTAATCGATGCACAGGTCTGGGGCCGTTCCGGCGTCACGCCATATATCCGCTGGGGCAACTACGCTTTTCTTCTGGCGGCGCTGGCAATGATCGCGACGGCGGTACTACTGCCCAGAGTTCGAAAACGCTGACATCCGGGGCCGCTCAGCGCGGCCTCAAGCCACGATCCCGGCCAATCAGGCAGGCCCGATCACGGCGCCAGTTCGATGACACATATCAAAACGCAATAACAGCTGCCAGCGGTATAGTGCGCAGCGACGTATCCGGAATCAGCGGATACGACCATCGATAAAACGTGCAAGTTACGAGGAGTTTGTCATGCCCGGAAATCTGTCCATGATGCGTCATGCGTTCATCGCGCTCATTGCTGCGGGGATGGCCTCGGTTTCGGTCGCCCAAGCTCAAGAGCGCATCATTGTGGACACGGTTTACGTCAAGGAAGCGATGCGCCGCGGTGCCCTGATATGGGACGTGCGCAGCCAGAACATCTATTTGCGCGGTCATATTCCGGGCGCCGTCAATATCGACAGCATTACCGATGTATTGCGTGACCCTCGCACCGAAGAGTACATCGCGATCAGCGAGATCGAGCGTACTCTTGGCGAGGCCGGCATCGACGCTTCGCGTGAGGTCGTGCTGTACGGTGACAAGGCTCGACCGGCTGCCTACTTTGGCTACATCACGCTGCGTTACCTGGGAGTGAGCGATGTCACCCTGTATCACGGCGGCATTGACGACTGGAAAGACGGCGGCAACCTGGTCAGCACGGATCTGGTCGAACTGCCGCCCACCACGTTCACCGCAAGGCCGAACGAGAGTCTGCTCGCCACCACTCGCGAAGTCATTCAGAAAATCGATGACCCATCGGTGCAGATCATCGATGCGCGCAGCGTCAACGAATACGCCGGAGAAGACATTCGGGCGCTGCGTGGCGGCCACATACCGGGCGCCGTCAACATCCCTTACCAGAGCAACTGGGTTGACCCGGAAACACCGGGCAAGCTGGCCCGCAAGCAAGTCGATAACAAGGACGGCATGAACCTCAAACCCGGAGACGAGCTGCGGGCAATCTACGCGCAACTCGATCCCGGCAAGGAAACCATTGTCTATTGTCAAAGTGGCTCGCGCGCATCGGTAGTGGCCACGATCCTGAAAGAGGTCGGATTCAACAAGGTCCGGGTTTACGACGCTTCGTGGCTGGGTTACGGCAATACGCTCAACGCCCCCGCTGAAAACGTCACCTACTTCAACGTCGGACACGTCAATCGCATGATCCGGTCGTTGCGCAACCGGATCGACCTTCTCGAAGAAGAGATCGAAGTGCTCAAGGAAACGCGACAGAAATAATCAGCAATGGTCAGGAATCATCACCTCTCGTCAACCCGGATCTGAGAGGCCGTCGGGATACATGCCTTGGGTGACGCCTACAATGCCTCGGGTGACCCCAACAACAAGGTGGCCGCGCAGACCTGTAGGTTTCCACCACCCGTGCACGAACTCCTGTATTTTTTACAACAGCACGTGGTTGCTGCGGGCAACATGTCGCATATCGGTTGCCACGGAGATTGCCCGCGCCCGCTGGGCAACAACGAAACCCGGTAGAATCAGGGGTTCCCGGACCTGCTGATTCTTCTCAAGTTTTTCCCATGCTCTCGTTCCAGAACATCATTCTCGCGCTCCAGCAGTATTGGGGCGAAAAAGGCTGCGCCATCCTGCAACCCTATGACATGGAAGTCGGCGCTGGCACCTTCCACACGGCGACTTTCCTGCGCGCGCTCGGCCCCGAACCATGGAAAGCGGCGTACGTTCAACCATCCCGGCGCCCCAAGGACGGCCGTTATGGTGACAACCCGAACCGGCTGCAGCATTACTACCAGTTCCAGGTGGTGCTCAAACCTTCCCCTGGTGACATCCTCGATCTGTATCTGGGTTCGCTGATTGCCATTGGCATCGATCCCGGGCAGCACGACATACGCTTCGTCGAAGACGACTGGGAGTCACCCACACTTGGTGCCTGGGGTCTGGGCTGGGAAGTCTGGCTCAATGGCATGGAAGTAACGCAATTCACCTATTTCCAGGAAGTCGGCGGCATTGTCTGCAAGCCGGTGATGGGCGAAATCACCTACGGCCTTGAGCGTCTCGCAATGTACCTGCAGGGCAAGGAAAGCGTGTTCGATCTCGAGTGGGCACCGGGTACGACGTATCGCGATGTCTACCACCAGAATGAAGTGGAACAATCAACCTATAACTTCGAGCTCGCCAACACCGAGGTGCTGTTCCAGCATTTCGTGCAGTTCGAAACCGAAGCCAAACGATTGTTCGAAGCGCGGCTCGCCTTGCCAGGCTATGAAATGGTGATGAAGTGCTCGCATACGTTCAATCTGCTCGATGCGCGCGGCGCCATTTCCGTCACCGAACGCGCTGCTTACATCGGACGCGTTCGCGCGCTGGCACGGCTCGCCGCGCAGACCTATTACGCATCACGACGAGACCGCGGCTTCGAGCGGGCTGACGATGCCGCAGTCAACGCATTCGTCGCCGCAGACGAGCTGCCCGATGTCCTCGCACTGCGACAATCGGCAAACGGCACAGCGGGGGTATCGTGATGAGCGAAACACTGCTGGTGGAATTGATCACTGAAGAACTGCCGCCCAAGGCCTTGCGACGGCTCGGAGAAGCGTTCGCGAACGAGCTCTACGAGCAACTCTCCGGTGCCGATCTGCTGGACTCAGGCAGCGAGCTGAACTGGTACGCAACGCCGCGCCGGCTGGCAGCACACATCAGCCTGGTGCGGGAGCGCTCACCGGACAAGGCGTTCGATGAAAAGCTTGTGCCTGCCCGTGTCGGGCTCGACAAGGATGGCAAGGCGACACCGGCACTCGTCAAGCGGCTTTCATCGCTTGGCCATGACGAAACTGTGGTGCCTTCTATTGTTTCGCGCAACGACGGAAAAATCGACATGCTGTTCCTGCCGTCCGTTGCTGCGGGCCATTCGATCACCGACGGGCTGCAATCTGCGCTGGAGCACACGGTCGATCGCCTCCCAATCCCGAAGGTCATGACCTACCAGATTGCGGGCGGACTGGAGAGCGTCAAATTCGTGCGTCCCGCGCATGCGCTGGTGGCTCTGTGGGGTAGCGAAATCCTGCCGGTGACACTGCTCGGCCTCACCGCCGGTCGCGTCACTCATGGCCATCGCTTCCTCGGTGAAAAGCGAATCCCGCTCGCTCACGCAGACGAATACGAATCGGCGCTGCTGAACAAAGGCAAGGTAGTCGCCAGTTTCGCAGCGCGGCGCGACGATATTGAAAAACAATTGAAGAGCAAGGCCGACGATCTCGATTGCGTGCTTGATTACGACGACGCGTTACTCGACGAAGTCACAGCGTTGGTTGAATGGCCGGTCGTCTATGCTGCCGACTTCGACCGCGAGTTCCTCGACGTTCCGCAGGAGTGCCTGATTCTCACCATGCGCACCAACCAGAAATACTTTCCGCTGTTTGACCGGAACGGCAAACTGACTGAGCGATTTCTGCTGGTGAGCAACATGGAGGTGGCGGATCCGTCCAACATCATCAACGGCAACCGCCGCGTAGTACGGCCGCGGTTGGCCGATGCACGGTTTTTCTACGACACGGATCGCAAGTCCAGACTGGAAGCGCAGATCCCGAAGCTCGGGAATGTGGTGTACCACAACAGGCTGGGCACGCAGCTCGAAAGAGTGCAGCGGATCCGCAAACTGGCCGGCTCGATCGCCGAGCGGTTGAACAGCGACGCCGGGCTGGCAGAACGTGCCGGCTGGCTGTGCAAGGCTGATCTGATGTCGGAAATGGTAGGTGAATTCCCTGAACTGCAGGGCGTGATGGGCCGCTACTATGCCTTGCACGACGGCGAAGACACGGCAGTTGCCGACGCTGTCGAGCAGCATTACCGGCCCCGCTTCGCCAATGACGTCGTGCCGGAGGGCAACGTCGCAGCGTCAGTTGCGCTGGCTGACAAGATTGATACCTTGATCGGAATTTTCGGCATCGGGTTAGTGCCGACCGGCGAGAAAGATCCGTTTGCGCTGCGGCGCCACGCACTCGGCGTGTTGCGCATCCTGATCGAGAAGCAGTTGCCGCTCGATCTGCTTCAGTTACTTGAAATCTCTTACGGGCAATTCCCGAAAGAAATGCTTGGCGATAACGTTGCCGCCGACGTACACGGATTCATGCTGGAGAGACTGCGCGGCTACCTGCGTGAGCACGACTTTTCGCCCGATGAGATTGAGTCGGTGCTGAGCCAGTCCCCAACCCGGATCGACCGGGTACTGCCGCGGTTGGAGGCGGTGCGCGAGTTCCGGCGCATGCCGGAATCGGCGAGCCTGGCAGCTGCCAACAAACGAATACGAAATATTCTGAAGAAAACCGATGGCACGGCCGATGCGCCGGACCTGGCGCTATTGCAGGAACCCGCGGAGAAGAACCTGTTTGCAACCGTCAACAAACTAATGCCACGGGTTGCCTCGCTGGTCGAGGCCGAGGACTACGCCGATGCGCTGAAGCTGCTTGCCGGCGTGCGTGCCGAGGTCGATACCTTCTTCAATGAAGTCATGGTGATGACCGATGAGCCGTTGACGCGCAACAACCGGTTGGCGTTGCTGGCGCAACTCGAGCGGTTGATGAACCAGGTGGCGGATATTTCAAAGCTGGCGGCGTGACGATTTCGGGAAACCAAGGACAAAAAGGCTCCACCACGAAGGCGCAAAAACCACCAAGAAACACAAAGAGAACCGTTCGAAGTGTTGGTCATTCTTTGTGCCTTTGTGGTAAAGATTTCGGGTTTTAGGTGCTGCGAAGAACCGGCTTTGACTGTTCAGGCATTGGCGATTAATGTTTACTGAATTTTTGACGAAATCGACTTCATCATGAAGCTGGTCATTCTCGATCGCGACGGCGTCATCAACGCCGACAGCGCGAAATTTATCAAAAGCCCTTCGGAGTGGAAACCGATTGCCGGAAGCCTCGAGGCGATCGCACGGCTTAATCACACGGGCTATCGCGTCGTGATCGCCTCGAATCAATCAGGGGTTGGCCGCGGCCTGTTCGACATGGGCACGCTGAACGCCATCAATGACAAGAT
>DATKYN010000013.1:0-12072 GCA_035528435.1 Burkholderiales bacterium | reverse complement strand
CGGATGAAACTATTATTACGTGATATTCGTTCGCGAATCGCCTTTGTTGCGGCGCAGACTCACCTTCAGGTTAGTCGGAGTCACAACCAGCGGGTTTTTGAGATCGGCTCGCGAACCGACGAAGCAGGTTGCTGCGTGAAGACGAATCTCGCGTGCTTGTCGATTATTGGTCGTTGCAAACACACAGGGATCCCGAATGTGCTTTAGGAAGACGGTCGGTTTTTTCATTGCCATTGTGATCGGCCTGTACTTTCCTGGCGGCGGACTTGCGCAGGACACGATGGATGAAATCATCCGCTATCGGGAAATGTTAAAGGAGGCCAATCCCGCCGAGTTGCTCGAACTGGAAGGCGAGGAGTTGTGGGTCACTCCGCGTGGTCCGAAGAACGCGACGCTTGAGCAATGCGATCTTGGTCTGGGTCCGGGCGTGTTGCGCGGTGCGTATGTGCAGTTGCCGCGTTACTTCGCTGATACGGGAAAGGTGCAGGATGCAGAATCTCGGATTGTGACCTGCATTACGGAACTGCAAGGCCTGAGTCTGGATGAAGCGACCCGCGACTGGTACAAGCCCGGTTCGGAGAATGAAGCACTGGTGACGTACGTGGCAACGCAATCGCGCGGCGAGAAAATTCATGTGCCGGCGACTCACCCCAGGGAAGCCGAGCTGTACGGGATTGGCGAGGCATTGTTTTTCCGCCGCGCCGGTCCTCTCGATTTTGCGTGTTCCACCTGCCATGGTCTGGATGATCGCCGCATCCGCTTGCAGGAATTGCCGAACCTGTCGACCAGGCAGGGTGCCCAGGCGTCGATGTCGCAATGGCCTGCCTATCGTGTCTCGCAAGGTGTCGTGTGGACCATGCAACGGCGCCTCATTGATTGCATCCGCCAGATGCGCTGGCCGGAGCCGGAGTTTCTGTCCGAGGCCGTGATTGCGCTCGAGATCTACATGCAGAACAAGGCGAGCGGAGTCGTTTCGGAAGCGCCCGGGATCAAGCGATGAAGGCGAGATCCATTCGCATTGGCCTGATGGTCACCGCCGTGACGGCCGGATTGGTTTCTTTCTGGCCAGGCGCTGCGGCTGACGATGAGGCAGCTGTACTGAATGCAACGGATGCAGCCGTTGAAGCCGTGATGCGCAAGTCATTCACCAACGTGACGCCGGAACAATGGCGCTCACGCGTTGAACAGGACGAGGTTCAGAAACTGTGCAGCCAGTATCAAAATAATCCGCCATCCGCTGAAGCGCAACATATTCTCGAACTGTCTAATCGCGGGTTTCGCTATCCGGCGAGTGGCAAACTGCTGGGTGACTGGAGAAAAGGCGAGAAGCTGGCTTCTTCCGGCAAAGGCGGGCATATCGGAACCATCCGGCCTGATCCCCCGGGGCGCAAGCGTGGTGCAAATTGCTACGCCTGCCACACGCTGTCACCCAGTGAGTTGTCCGCCGGTAATCTTGGTCCCGGCCTTACCGGTTATGGCAAGCTGCACGGCACTTCGCCCGACAGTATCCGGCGCGTGTACCAGAAAATCTACAACGCCCAGGCTTTTTATCCGTGCTCTCAGATGCCGCGTTTCGGACACAATGAATGGCTTACCCCGGAGGAAGTCGCCGATGCCGTGGCATTTCTTCTCGATCCGGATTCACCGGTGAATCAGTGATGCCAGTGCCATGCCGGGCCGGATGATTAGGGTTTGCAGATCGCAGCTCGCTCGTCTCGGCGTGAGATGCATGGCTTTTGCGGCAACATTGACGGTCGACTGACATGAACCGCCGGGAATTCTTGCAGGTTTTGGCGGCAGGGGCGGCAGCCGGCATGCCGATCAATGCGCCGCGGGCGCTGGCGGGTGATAGCGACGCGCTATATGA
Source organism: Burkholderiales bacterium (assembly GCA_035528435.1). GTDB lineage: Bacteria > Pseudomonadota > Gammaproteobacteria > Burkholderiales > Eutrophovitaceae > SG8-40. The sequence goes on along the minus strand of DATKYN010000013.1, from coordinate 10,205 downwards.
CATTGCGCCATTCGGCAACGTTTCGCTGCTTCACTTTACCGATTGTCATGCGCAACTGCTGCCGCTGCACTACCGTGAGCCGGAGTTCAATATCGGCGTTGGCGCTTCACACGGAAGGCCGCCGCACCTGGTCGGGGAGGCGCTGTTGCGCCATTTTGGCATTGCGCCCGGCACGGCCCAGGCGCACGCTTTCAGCTTTCTCGATTTTCCGGCAGCGGCGCGCGCCTACGGCAAGGTTGGCGGATTCGCGTATCTCGCGTCCCTGGTAAACCAAATGCGTGCTTCACGTCCGGGTGCGTTGCTCCTCGATGGCGGCGACACCTGGCAGGGCTCGGCAACCGCGCTGTGGACGCAGGGACAGGACATGGTCGACGCCTGCCTTGCGCTCGGTGTGGACGTGATGACGGCCCACTGGGAGTTTACTTATGGCGCGCAGCGGGTCAGTGAGTTGATCGAAACCGATCTGCGCGGTCGAATCGATTTTGTTGCGCAGAATGTCCGTACACGGGATTTCGAGGATCCGGTGTTTCCTGCGTATGTCATGCGCGAGGTAAATGGTGTGCCGGTCGCGATTATCGGGCAGGCCTACCCGTATACGCCGATTGCCAACCCCGGCCACTTCATTCCTGACTGGAGCTTTGGCATTCGCGAGCGCGAATTGCAAGAGGTGGTGGAAGAAGTCAGGAGCAAGGGCGCCAGCGTCGTGGTTCTACTCTCGCACAACGGCATGGATATCGATCTGAAGCTGGCGTCCCGGGTTCGCGGTATTCACGCAATTCTCGGGGGGCATACCCACGACGGCGTGCCGGCGCCGACACTGGTAGACAACGCTGGCGGCAAGACGCTCGTTACCAATGCGGGCTCCAACGGGAAGTTTCTTGGGGTGCTCGACATCGACGTCAAGCGAGGGAGAGTGGAAGATTACCGCTACCGCTTGTTGCCGGTGTTTTCCGAACTTCTACCCGCCGATCCGGCGATGGCTGCGTTGATAGAGCAAAAACGTGCGCCATTTGCCGCCGAGCTGGCGCAACCGCTGGCGGTGACCGAAGGCCTGCTATACCGCCGCGGCAATTTCAATGGCAGTTTCGATGAGCTGATTCTGCGGGCGCTGATGGACGTCAAGGACGCGCAGATCGCATTTTCTCCCGGCTTTCGCTGGGGCCCCAGCATCCTTCCGGGACAGACACTGACCCGGGAAGACGTGATGAGCCAGACAGCGATTACCTATCCGTCGGTCCGCGTAAACGAATTGACCGGTGAGGAAATCAAATCCATCCTTGAAGATGTCTGCGATAACCTGTTTAACCCCGATCCCTATTACCGGCAGGGCGGAGACATGGTGCGGGTCGGCGGGTTGACGTATGCGTGTGCGCCACGCGAGCCGATTGGATCGCGGATCAGTGACATGCGGCTCGATGGTGAACTGATTGACGCCAACCGAAGTTACCGTGTTGCCGGCTGGGCGTCGACCGCGCAGGATGCCCAGGGGGAGCCGGTGTGGAGCATAGTGGAGGACTGGCTAAGAGGGCGCGGACAGATTGCTCCGCTCAAAGCCAGCGTACCGAGATTGATCGGCGTCGAAGGTGAGCCGGGGATCGGCTGAGCAGGGATCCTGCTCCTGTCCGGCCGCTGCGGTGCCTGTCACGGGCTAGCTTCATATGACAGGCACCAGCCGTTGAATTGACGATCAGTCCAGTTTATCGGCGCTTATCAGGCCTTTTTCAACGAGTGAGCTGAAAACGGAATGTGTTTGCGCGATGCCTTCGTCGAGCGGCATCTGGCCATAGTCGCCAAGATAGGCACGCAACGGGTCGTCTGACAAATCCATCGGGAACGGCAGCGCCGGGCCACTGGCGTTGATATTGGAACCCGGTGCGACTTTCTTGATGATCTCGAGAGATTGTTCAACTGTCGAGGCGACACCATTGATGTCAAACACCACGGCTTCTGTACGCGGTTGTGAAACCGCCTTGATGAACGCACTGGCGACTTCTCCCGCGTGGAGCCATGAAACGGGGCCGGTAAACGGGATGGTGTAGGGCTTGCCCGCCGCTGCCGCGAGAATCGCAACGGTTGTCTTCGAGGTCATCCCCTGATCTCTGCCGATGCCGTAAACGACGCCGGGACGCATGCCTACGCTTGGCACCTTCCAGTCCTGCATGTAAACACGCGAAGTCTGTTCGTTGCAGAACTTGTAGGCGCCGTACAAGGTTGCCATGGTTTTGGCATCAAACACGCCATGAGCGGCGATCGAACTGGCGTATGCGAGCCGCGTAAGTTTGTGCTTGCGTGCTGCTTCAAATACGTTGATGGTGCCGACGACATTGACCCTCGCTCCGGCAATCGGATCGGCTTTGCAAAACGGCACTTGCAGCGCAGCGAGATGAATGATCGACGTCGCCTTGCTTTCTTCTACGGCATTCATGATTGTGGCGGGCTCCGCAATATCACCGACGAACCATTTCACCAGTCCGAGTTCGGAATCCGACATCAGCAGCTTCGGGCGGCGCGTGTCCTTGACCAGATCGAGGGCGAATACCGGGACGCCGGCATCGACCAGCAACGATAGTACCCAGCTTCCAATGCAGCCCCCTGCTCCGGTGAGCAGTACTGGTCCGTCGAAATCCTTGGCATCGATATTGAACTTGTTAGCCATCAGTTTGTTCTTTCTGTCCTGAAATTTGAGTGAGGGATAATCGCAACGCGCAGTCGTAAACCTAGGCCTGCATCGGCAATTCGGGATCCGCGGCCCATTCGGTCAGTGATGCGTCATAGACCTTGACGTTCTTGTGTCCGAGCATTTCCAGCGCCAGTGCCACACTGGTGGCTGCAATGCCGCCTCCGCAGTAAGTGATTACTTGTGGTTTCTGCAATGCCTGGGCAAACATGCTGCGCAGTTCGTCTTCGCCTTTGAGGGTGTTATCGTCATTCACGTGCTGCAGCGCCGGAATGCTGATGCTTCCGGTGATGTGTCCGCGACGGCCGTAGTTCACGCCACCGGTGCCGGCGTGTTGTTCCGGGCGTAACGCATTGATGGTGCATATGTCCCCTGCATCGATTGCGGCAAGTACATCGTCACGAGTGGCGACCATCTCCCTGTTTGGCTCGCGCGCAGAATATCTTCCCGGAGCGGGTTGCGGCGCCGGGCCGGTCTCAATCGGGCGACTTTCTGCCTTCCACTTCTGAAAGCCACCGTCGAGGATCGCGACGCGTTCGTGCCCGAATACCCTGAGCATCCACCAGAGCCGGGTGGCCCACCAATGACTGGTCGTCGAATAGGTCACGATAAAGCTGTCGTCCGATACGCCGTAGCTCGCCATCGAGCGCGCGAAAGTTTGCGCATCAGGAAGCATGAAGTGCAGCTTCGGGTCAGGTGTCGACAACTCGTGCTCGACGTCGACAAACACAGCCCCGGGAATATGACCTTTTTCAAAGTCTTCGCGTGCCGGCACGACGTCGTACAACGAAAAATCCGGCCTCGGTGGCAGCAGGGTAGACGGGTCGAGAATCCGCACATTCGGATCGTCGAGATGATCTGCCAGCCAATCGGTACTAACGAGGAACTGGGGATAGGGTTCGGCGTTCGACATATTCGTTTCAATCCTGTCAGCAATGGTTAGGTTGTTCTTGCGGAAGCCGCTTGTGTGATTGCGTTACCGGCAATCAACCCGGGCGGTCGGAAGTGGCTGCGGACGGTGTTCAGAAAAACTGCCCGCCAGCGCTGCGCCCGACTGCCGCCCGGGGCTGAAGCGTAGACCGTTGCCAGCGTGCGGGTCAACTGCGCACAGTCGGGCGTCGGACTCGCAGACGGTGCCTGATCGGCTGCCGGTCAAGTCGTTATGGACTTGAGGACCGAGGTGCACCTGCCCGGGGGGCTGAATTAAAAAACATAATAATCATATTGTTATTGATGATTTTCGCGGATTTCTCATTATCTGTACCGCGAAGGGCTTCAAGATACCCCCGCTCTGTTGCATGATGACCGAAGAACAACAATGGGCGCGAAGACCAATGGACAACGATACCGAATACCTCGAATCACTTTTCAATAACCGGGCGGCCGTGCCCGATTTTCAAACCTATTTTGATCGATGGGAGCAGAAATCGGCTGCGACCATGCATGCGTTGAGAGCGCGGATCGAGCAAGACGTGCCCTATGGCGATGACATCATGGAAACCATGGATGTGTTCTTGCCGACAGGACAGAGCAAAGCGCTGTTGATGTTCATACATGGCGGTTACTGGCGCTCGCTCGACAAGAAACAGCATGCCTTTGTCGCGGCGCCATTCGTCGATGCCGGCGTTGCCGTGGCCTCGATCAACTATTCGCTGTGCCCGGCGGTATCGATGGAGCGCATCGTCAAACAGATGATTGCGGCGAGTGCTTTTCTTTACCGCAACGCTGCGGATTTCGGTTACCCGCGCGCGAAAATGTACGTAGCGGGACATTCAGCAGGCGGCCACCTGGCTGCCATGGCGCTTGCGTGCCACTGGCCGCAGGCTGTGCGGGGTTTGCCGCGCAAGTTGTTTCAGGGTGCTCTGTCGATCAGCGGCGTGTACGACTTGCGGGTGCTCACGCGTATTCCTTCGATCAACGCGGACTTGAGAATGACGCCGGACGCTGCAACCCGCCTCAGCCCGGCATTGATGCAGCCACCTACCAATGCATCGTTGTCAATTGCAGTAGGTGGTCGCGAGATCGGCGGCTTCAAGGACCAGCACAGAATCATTGCCCAAGCCTGGCCGGATCGTGTCGAAGCGGATATACCCTGTCCCGAGGATAATCATTTCAGCATCCTCGACAGGTTTTCGGACGCCGAAAGTGAGTTGTTCAAAGCGTCGATGCGAATGATAGAGGCCTGACGACCCGGCAGGGGTGCTTGCGTTCCGCTTGCATATACTGGTTAAATAACCAGTATTATGAAAGATCATCCGGAATTCGATATCGGGACTTCTGCCACCAGCCTGGCAGAGCCGGATTGTCTCCAGCAGATAACCGGTCTCACGAGGCAGTACCCGGGAAAAAATCGCCTCAAGGGACGCGGTGCGACCGGAAATCCGGAGGGTCGCTTCGAGTCAACGGCTCGCAGTTGTGTAGACGATGGCTGGGCCGAGCCGGAGGCCGGGCAACGCCCGGCCCCGCCGACGAGCGTCACGAGCGAACGCGTCAAAACCATCATTACCCGCAACAGTTCGCCAGATGTTCCATTCAATTATTCAATCAATCCGTATCGTGGCTGTGAGCACGGCTGCACCTACTGTTTTGCCCGGCCCAGCCACGGCTACCTGAATCTATCCCCGGGCCTGGACTTCGAGACACGGCTGATAGCCAAGGTGAACGCGGCCGAGTGCCTGGAGCGTGAACTGTCACTGCCTCGCTACGTTTGCGAGACGATTGCGCTAGGCGCGAATACCGACCCATATCAGCCGGTAGAGCGAAAGTGGAAAATCACCCGCTCGCTGCTTGAGGTCGCGGCGAGATACAACCAGCCGGTCGGAATCGTCACAAAGAATGCGCTGGTCGAGCGTGACCTCGACATTCTGGCACCGATGGCGCGGCGCGGTCTGGCTGCAGTGTTCGTTTCCGTCACGACGCTTGATCATCAACTGGCGCGCCGCCTGGAGCCGCGGGCGTCGGCACCGTCCAGGCGAATTGAGGCGATTCGCCGTTTGAGCGATGCCGGCGTGCCGGTTGGCGTCATGTTCGCACCGGTGATTCCGTTTCTGACCGATTCCGTCCTTGAATCGGTGCTTGGTGCGGCAGCCGAGGCCGGTGCCCGGCAGGCCGGGTATATTCTGTTGCGCCTGCCGTACGAGGTTAAGCAGATTTTTCGCGACTGGCTCGAGTGCCACTACCCGTTGAAAGCGGCTCATGTCATGAGCCGGGTGCAGGCGATGCGTGATGGGCGCGACAATGACGCGAATTTCGGCTCGCGCATGGTGGGCAAGGGCGAGTTTGCCGACTTGCTTGGGAAGCGGTTTCGATTGGCGTGCAAGCGCTTTGGTCTCAATCGGAATCAACGAAAGCTGGATGTATCGCAGTTTCGACGCCCTGCGCTTGATGGGCAACTGGACTTGTTTGGTTAATGCCGTTTCATTGAAAAGACGGAAACGTGTTTCAGCTATCCCCGGTACTATCAAGCATTCTGAACCTGATTCGCAAGCTGGCATCGGCACACAAAATGACGCGACAGATAAATTACCGAAATCGGTGTTGGAACAAGGGCCGGGGCTGATGCAAAGGATCTATTCTGCCGCGACGTTGCCGGACGCCCACCTCATAGTCGGCTTGCTGGGCCAGGCCGGGATCGCCGCCAGGGTATTCAACGAGAACGCCCAGGGTGGTGTCGGCGAGATTCCGTTTGTTTCTGCCTGGCCAGAAGTCTGGCTCGAAGACGAGCGTGACGCTACGCGCGCGCTCGAACTCATCCGGAACTTCGAGAGCAGCAAGAGCACGGACCGGCAAGTGGCGTGTCCGGCGTGTGCCGAGCCGAATCCGGAGAATTTCGAAGTATGCTGGAACTGCGGGGTCACGCTTGCCAATTGACCGGCGGCTCGGAAGAAGAGGATTTCTTTGTGGCGCGGCGGCTTTCCTGCTCACGTCAAAGTTTGTCGCAGTTGCTGAGGGAAAGGCGGAAATGACTGCATGCCTCTACGCGGATGAGCTGCTCGCGGGTTATGGATTTCCCGAAGGGCATCCGTTTGGAGCTGATCGCCAGGACGCGTTTCTGCAGGAAGCGAAGGCGCAGGGTCTGCTCGATCGGGTGCAAGTAGAGGAAGGGCAGGCTGCGACAACCGAGATGCTGGAGCGCTTTCATCAACGTGAATACGTCGAAAAGGTACGCTCGGCCGAGTCAACGGGGATTAGTTACCTCGATGCAGGTGACACACCGGTGTTTCCCAACGTTTTCGAAACATCATCCCGGGTGGTTGGCTCGGCGCTTAAAGCGCTCGACGACGTCATGAGTGGAAAATGCGTTCGGTCGTTCCAGCCGATCGGGGGGTTGCATCATGCCGGGCGCGGCCACGCAGCGGGATTTTGCGTGTTCAACGATCTGGGTGTTGTGATTGAAACGCTGCGCACTCGCTACGGGGTCAAACGGATTGGCTATGTCGATATCGACGTGCATTTCGGAGACGGCGTGTTTTACGCGTTTGAGGACGATCCTGATGTCATCATTGCCGATATTCATCAGGACCCGCGTACCTTGTATCCCGGGACCGGTTTCGAACAAGAGACAGGCAGCGGGCCGGCGCGTGGCACCAAGTTGAATATTGCCCTGCCGCCTGGCTCGGGTGACCGCGAGTTTGCCGACGCCTGGTCGCAGGTCGAGCGCCACTTCGGGAAATTTCAACCCGAGTTTATTGTTTTCCAGTGCGGTGCGGATGGTTTGAACGGTGACCCGCTGGCGGGGTTGCGCTACACCAGTGACACGCATACCCTCGCCGCCAGAAAGCTATGCGAGTTCGCCGACCTGCATGCGAATGGGCGTGTGATGGCATTTGGCGGCGGTGGTTACAGCCGCGACAATCTCGGAAAGGCGTGGTCGGCGGTGCTTACCGAAATGCTGGCGTGAACGACGCAGGTTGCCGCGTCATATTCGTGCGGTTCCCGAAGTAAGCCTTAACTCGCGCTCGCCCAGCCAGTTGCGGCGCCAAGCTCTGCCGCATTGGACCGGCATGTTCCGGGCACCATAACGCTGATGTCATTCAGGTTGTTTGGATCCGGGCCGCAGTCCCAAACCGTGACTTTGGCCCCTGCTTGCACTGGTCCCGATCTCGTCAGGTCCGGCCACGGGCGCATCATCAAAAATTGGCCATCCACGACGGCGTTGACGTTCTGGATCTGAACGCGTATCGCGCCCTCGTTGCTGGTCTGGAGTGTCTGCACAAATTGCGATACTGTCGTGGCCGCCTGCGGTTCACATCCCCAGCTGCCACCCACAGGCAGCGAATTTGCAGACTGTGTCACCTCTGAGATGCTATTGCGGCAACCGGTCATGGCGAGTAGCACCTCGGATATTTTTGCCCGTGCCGTATAGTTCTGATACGCAGGCAATGCCACCGCCGCGAGAATGCCAATGATGGCAACCGTGATCATCAGTTCGATCAGTGTGAATCCCTTGTCCACCGTTCTCACATTCCGCTCCTTCTTTCCAGTCTGTTGGGGCAGCGTCGGCTCACCGGTGATTCGCTTCGATTTTGGTTGGCGTCCCGCAAGCTTTGTCGGGATTCTTCGCATGTACCATGCCGGGTCTCCAGGTGTCGTTCGGGTGTCGTCCCGGAACCTAAAAACATCATAATAAACAGCGGTGTACAGCGGAAATACCGAGGTTTCTGAAGTGTGAAAAAATGAATCGGAGGTGTGCTCGCAACACAATGGCGGCGTTGCCGGGCGCATCTGGTAGCAGCCCGGCACCGGGGGCATGCTGCTTGGCCGGGGCTGATATCGGGTTGAGCGTTATCTGGTAGCGGCCGCCCGCTGCGCGACCTCGGTCATCCAGTCATATACCCTCGACATGCCGACATTGGCGCCGCAAAGGACGATGACGACGTTTTCTTCGAGACCGAGGACAACTTCACCCTGCAGCAACGCTGCCACTGAGCAAGAAGTCGCTGGTTCAGTCAGAAGTTTCTCCTCGAAAAGCAGTTCGACAAGAGCGTCGATTGCCTGTTCGTCAGACACTCTCAACAGTGAGAAAGCGTGACTGCTGATGATGTCGAATTGCCGTTGTTCTGTCTTGCGTGCACCCAGGGTTTCGGCAATCGAGGTAATCGCGGGCAACTCGATAATTTTGCCGGCTCGCCAACTCTGGTACATCGAGTCCGCACCTTCGGTTTCGACGCCGACAACCCTGGTTGCCGGGCTGTAGGCAGCCGATGCAGAAATCAGCCCCGACAGTAAGCCGCCGCCGCCAATGGATGCGACGAGCAAGTCGATGCGGGGAATCTGCCTGACCAGTTCGCAGACGATTGTCCCTTGCCCGGCCATGACGTCAATGTCATCGAACGGATGGATGTAAGCGGAGTCGCTCTTACGGGCCAGAGCCCGGGCCTCGAGGTTTGACTCATCCCAGCTTTCGCCGTGCAAAATGACGTTCGCACCCATTGACTCAATCGCGTCGGCGCGGTCCGATGGTGATTTGCGGGGCAGGAATACGGTCGCCGGAATGCCTGCCGTTTGGGCGGTATAGGCGACTGCCAGTCCGTGGTTGCCGCCCGATGCGGTGACAACGCCGCGAGCGCGGCGTTGTGCCGGCAACTGCGCAATGGCGTTGTGTGCGCCGCGCACTTTGAATGAGTGCGTCGGTTGCAAGGTTTCCAGCTTTAGCCATACGTTGGTGCCGAGTTTCTGGCTCAGGTGCCGGGACCGGACCAGCGGCGTCGGTGGCAGCGACCGTTGTATGGTTTCGAATGCAGCGTCAATGCGTTGCCGTTCGATCAGCATCGTGCACTCGCAACGTTGCTGAGTTTCATGCCCGGATGATGTTCTGCAAGATGCGACAGCACAATCACGCGGTTTGCGCGGACGGCAGGCCCGCCAGCGCCATTGCCAGTTCCGATTCGTCGTAACTCATGTCAGTCAGTTTGCCAGCGAAGTAATCGCTGTACGCCTGCATGTCGAAATGGCCGTGGCCGCAAAGATTGAACAGAATGGAGCGCGATGTTCCGTCCTGTTTGCATTTGAGTGCCTCGTCAATGGCGCCCTTTACAGCATGATTGGCTTCCGGCGCCGGTACGATGCCTTCGGTGCGTGCGAACAGGACGCCCGCTTCGAATACTTCGACCTGTTTGTATGCGCGCGCACCGATCAGGCCGAGGTCCTTGATGTGCGAAACGAGCGGCGCCATGCCGTGGTAACGCAATCCTCCGGAGTGCAGGGATGGCGGAATGAACGTGGAGCCAAGCGTATGCATCTTCACCAATGGTGTGAGGTGTCCGGTATCGCCGAAATCGTAGGCGTATTTGCCCTTGGTCAGGGAGGGACAGGCGGTTGGTTCGACAGCGAGGATGTCGACGTGTGTGCCGCCGCGGAGCTGTGCACCGAGGAAGGGAAATGCGATGCCCGCGAAGTTTGACCCGCCGCCGGTGCAGGCAACGATGACATCCGGATAGTCGTCCGCCATTTCCATCTGTTTCATGGCTTCCTGACCGACGACGGTCTGGTGCAACAGCACATGATTGAGAACGGAGCCGAGTGCGTA
>DATKYN010000012.1:0-33306 GCA_035528435.1 Burkholderiales bacterium | reverse complement strand
TCGAAATTCTCATGATTCCTGCGCTCCCGGTGGCACCAGCGTTAGCCAGTCGATTTCGCATTGTGCGCTCAGATTTCGCGTTCGGGGCTGCGGGATATCCCGGTGAACCGGTTGCAGTGAACAGGACCGAAGCGCGTACATACCGGCATCCTGCGCTTCCAGTGCCGCCAGAAACGCCAGGAACTGCCCTTCATGTACCGCGCCAAAACGAATGTCCATCGTCGATCGTCGCAGGTGAGACGCGATCGGGTCATCTGACAGCAAGCCCTTGTACGGGCCCTGTGCGCTCAGTTGATACTGCACGCCAAAACTACCCGTCTGTTGATCGGCAATGCGCAACGCGTCGATCCACTTGATCCGGTTTTCCGATCCGATGAAACCACGTCGCTCCAGTTCCCTGTACTGCGGCAGATACCGTGCGATGATTTCCTTTTCAATATCCGAATCCTGATACCGTTTTCTCGCTTCATCTGCCTGGGCACTGGCCGCGCGCATGCGTTCTGATTCGATCGAACGCCGTTCGCCGGAATAGTCGATCAATAGAAAGCTCAATACCAGCGAGGCAATAAAGGCCGCTATGGGCAGACGCAGCGGCGCGAGGTCCTTGCGTTCAATTTTCACTGCGTGCCTCCACTCTGGTGCAGGATCAGGGCAATCTCGAATGGTGCCGATTGTGAGGTTTGTTGACTGGCGGTGCTGCCATTCAGACCGGCATTGGGATCAAGATCCAGTGGCAGGCGAATGATTTCGACCTGTGCTACACGCGGATCGGTCTCGAGTTGGCGGGTAAACAACCGGATGTCGCGTAATGCGGCTTGATGGTCGCCTTCGTAGGACAGAACCTCGGCGCCGACGATGCCGAACTGCCCGGTACCGTTGACAAGATGCTCAGAAACATCGATCGGTTGAGAACCTGTCTGGACCACGTCGGGGCTGCCATGGATCCATTCGATACGGCTCAGGCCTATGTTTGGTGACTGATTCATTGCTGTTCCCAGCGCGAGCAGGAATGAGTGCGGGGTTTGCCGCATCAAATTTATTTGTTTTGCGGCTTCGACGCTGTCGCGCAGCACTTCGGAACTGGCGGGTGCCTCCGGAAAACGTTCGGTGACTGCCTGATATCTCGCCTGGAAGCCTTGGGTTTGCTCCGCTAACCGGGCAATTTCGCGATCGGCCTGGATCATCAACACGGCGTTGGCCAAAGACCACAGCACGCCGAACACGATAATTGCAGCGGACACAGCGTAAACAATTTTCTTGAGAACATGGACCTGCAGCCGCGTCTTCATGGTCGGCGGCACCAGATTCAGGTCGGGGCGCGCCGTGGCCAGCAGGTGTAATTGCAGAGCGTCGGAGAACTGGGCCATGTCGCCCGTTTTCGCGCCAAGGCCATTTTCCAGCTCCGCAGGCCCCAGTCGCACGCATTCGATGTTGGTGCGATCTTGCGTAATAGCCTGCGGCAAATCGGCTAGCGAACCGTTGTGATCCAGAACGAGCACCGTGACAACGTCGTCGACGTGCGTGATGGTGAGGGCGTCCAGATACATCCGGGTGCTGTTGATTTCTTCGGCGTAAAACGCTGCGCTGTGCGTGCCGTCTTCCTGGGGTGGCGTCAGCCGGCTGACGCGCATCTTGTCGTGTTTGCAGAAGGTCTGTCGCAGACCCGATTCGTTCTTGCTGACGACCAGAAGGTTCGGGCGCTTGATATTCAGCCGCTCGGAAACACTGAGAGCGACGACTGGAAGCAGGAATATTCCCGAGATGGGGATGCGTAGCGTGTTGACAGCTCGAAGCCACGGGGCGAGTAACTCGGGTCGGGTAATGGCGGCGAACAGATACTGGTCTTCGCGCCGCTTGCCCGTCGAGCGGTCCTGCAGGCTGGCCGCTGTAAATGGCGTTGACCGGAAGAGCTGGCGCAGCTTGCGTGAAATCAGTTGCGCACGGTCGCCGCCTGAGGCATGCGGCAGGGTCTCGGTACGGTAGTCCTCATCGATCGAGTCAACCATGATGCTGATGGTCGACTTGGGCGTGCGGCCAAGGTGGGCTTCGAACTCAGACCAACCCTTCTCGCTGTCGGAGAAACGGCGCAAGTTGGCCAGGGCGCCACGCTGCCACTGGGCAACGGTCGCTCCGTCAGCCGATATGCAAACGAGAATTTTGGCTGCCATGTCGGTGGTTAGATATCCAGCTGGCCGAGTATGTCGTACACGGGCGTGAGCACCGAGAAGAGAATCAACGCAAGTATGATGCCCAGAAAAAGTGTCAAGGTAGGTTCGAGCAGTTTAAGTGCCTTGTCGACCGATTCCTTGACATCACGATTATAGAAGTAGGTGATGTTCATCAGAGCCTTGTCCAGTGCCCCGGTGGTTTCGCCAACGCGTAGCATTCGCACGACGAGCGGTGGGAACATGCCGAGATTCTGAAACGCTTCCGAAAGATTCTCGCCGGCGTTGATCTGCTGGCCTGCTCGCCGCAAGCCGTCGGCGACGTAAGCGTTGGCAACGATATCTTCACTGGTGCGCATGGCGTCCAGCACGGTGATGCCCGATCGATACATCAATGCGAAAAAATTTGCGAATCGTGCCAGAAGGATCTTCTGCAGAATCTGCCCGATCACGGGCAGTCGCAGAAGGAGATAATCGAACGCGTATCTGACGCGAGGGCTGGATCGCACGGCGAACCCGCCGATACTGACCGCAAGCACCGGCACGATTATCAGCAGGTACCAGTAGTTGGCCGTAAACTCGGACAGCGCGATCAAAATGCGTGTCTGTAGGGGTAACTCCAGACCCATGGTCTTCAGCAGACCGACGATTTGCGGTACCAGATACAGCAGCAGAAATATCACAACGGCGCCGACGACGACGAACACCATGGCGGGATAGATCAGCAGCTTGCGTGTTTGCGCGATCAACTCATCCTGCCATCGCAGCGTAGTACCGAGATTCTCGAAGACTTCGGTGAGTTGGCCAGACAGTTCGCCGGCACGAATCAGGCTCAGGAAAACCTTGTTAAAAACTTGCGGAAACGCAGACAGGGATTCCGATAGCGTTTTGCCACCTTCAATGTCCTCCAGTGTTGATGTCAGCACCTCGCGAAATCGTGGGTTCGTGAGGCCATCCCTCAGATCACGCAGCCCATCAACGAGAGGAATGCCGGCGCGTGAAATCTGCTCCATGTCAAAGCAAAAGGTGATCAGGTCATGGCGCGTGATACTGCTGCTACCGATGGCTGGCGCGTTGTGCGCCAACGCCCGTGACGTAATCAGGTCGAGCCCCATCTTGCGAAGGCGCAGCTCCAGGTCGACCTCATTGAAAGCGTCGAGCCGGCCCCTTGCCTTGTGGCCCTCACTATCGATCGCCTTGTATCGGAAAGATGGCATGAAGTAGTTGCTGGCGTTGATCAGCGCGCTCGCGAGGTCAGATCGATGGCCCGTGCCACTTCCGACAGGCTCGTGACGCCTTCCAGTACACGTTGCAGGCCTTCATCGGCAAGAGAGCGAAAACCTTTGGAAATGGCGGCTTCGCGCAATTCGCGGGGCGAAGCCCGGCGGGCCACCAGTTCGTCCATGTCTGTATCCATATGCAATATTTCCAGCACGGCGGTGCGCCCCTTGTATCCGCGGTTGTTGCACTTTATGCAGCCGACCGGGCGAAACAGCTTGAGCTCCGTGTCCGGGTCGGTTCCCAACAGCAAACGCTCCTCGGTATTGGGTTCATAGGCCTCCTTGCAATCGTTGCAGAGCGTTCGAACCAGCCGTTGCGCCAGAATGCCAATAATGTTGCCAGCCATGATGTCCGGCGCAATGCCAATATCAAGCAGGCGTGGGAATGTTCCAAGCGCCGAGTTGGTGTGCAGCGTGGTAAATACCTGGTGACCGGTCATTGCTGCGCGGAACGCCATTTCCGCCGTCTCCTGATCACGTACTTCACCGACCAGAATGATGTCGGGGTCCTGTCGCATGATCGATCGAATGCCGCTCGCGAAATCGACCCGGGCGGACTCATTGACCGAGGTCTGGCGCATCAGTGCCACCGGATACTCCACAGGATCTTCCAGCGTCATGATATTGACCGATTCGACATTCAGCTTTGCCAGCATTGAATACAGCGTGGTCGTCTTGCCGCTTCCGGTTGGCCCGGTAATGATCAGTATGCCCTCCGGTCTGGCAAGCATCAGGTTCAGCTTCGCCGTCACATCGTTGGTCAGTCGCATGTGCTCCAGGGAAATGATCGACTTTTCCCGGTCGAGTACGCGCAAGACGATATTTTCGCCCCAGATGGTTGGTTGGGTAGATACCCGGAAGTCCACCGGCCGGCCGTTCAGGTTCAGTGAAATGCGGCCATCCTGCGGGGCCCGGGTTTCAGCGATGTTCATGCCACTGATGACTTTCAGGCGAACCGCGATTCCAGCCCAGTAATTCTTGTGCAGGCTGCGAATTTGCTCCAGTACGCCGTCGATGCGGTACCGCACGCGCAAAAAGGCGTATTCGGGTTCGAAGTGCAAGTCGGATGCGCCGCGTTTTACGGCGTCAACTAACAGTGCGCCGACCAGGCGCACGATCGGCTGGGTGTATTCGTCGCCGCCTTCCTGCTGCAAGCTCTGGTAGTCGACTTCGCCCGTTTCGATTTCACGCAGAATGCCGTCGACAGATAATTCGAAACCGTAGAACTGGTCGATGAATTCGTCGAGCTGTGCCTGGCCGGCCAGCACCGTCTTGATCTGTACCCGGCTGCCCACCATGGCGCGCAACTGATCAAGTGCTGCGAGGTTGAATACCTCGGTGATGGCGACCATCAGTTGGCTTTGCTCTGAATCGAAAGCAATGGGTAATAACCGTTGCCTACGCGCAAATTCCTGGGGAACCAGACTGAGTGCCTCGGCGTCGACCAGGACCTGATTGAGATCGATACTTTCCTGGCCGATTGTTCGCGCCATGATGTCGCGAATGACCGCCTCGGTGACGAAACCCAGGCGCACCAGCAAACGGCCGATCGGAATTTTCTGGACGCTCTGCTCAGTGAGCGCGATTCGCAGTTGGTCCTGGGTTATCAGTCCCTGCTGGACTAGTAATTCACCCAGGCGGAGCTTCTTGCGTTGCTCGGCCATGTAGTGTGCTTACAGTTTATTTGATCCGCGCAGAGAGTTGACCGACCCGTTCGATCGCAAGTTCCTGGTCGAAATTTGCGCGTCCTTTTCTGAACGACAGGTCGAGTGCTCTGCGGTAATGGTCGAGGGCCGGGCGAGACTGTCCAAGATGCTCGAGTCCGACGGCAAGGTTAAACGCGTAATCCGGGTTATCGGGGTTGAGTTGATACGCCTGAAAGTACGCGTATTGTGCCTGTGACCATAGCCCCTGCTCGGCGTACAAATTACCAAGGGTGAAATACAGAAACCCGGATGGCTCCCGCCCAATCAGTTGTTTCAGCTTGGTCTCCGCTGCGACCGGGTCGGCACTGCCCAGGATAGCAATAAGGCCGGCTTGCGCATGGGTATTGCGGGGATCGCGCTCCAGGACACGGCCATAGTAGCCGCTCGCTACGTTGGGGCGGCCCTGCTTCCAGGAAATTGCCGCCAGGCCAAGCATCGCATCGGCGTTATCCGGCGAGCGGACTAGTACCTTACCGTATAGCGTGCCTGCTTTCTCGTAATCTCCCTGCTGCAGTGCTTCGTATGCCGCCATCAAACCCGGGTCGATTGACGATGGATCAGCCTCCCGGTTTTCTACAGCGATATCGGTCTGCCCGCGAGTTTTTTCCTGTTGAGGTAGCACGGCCACACTCGGCGACGCGGGAATCTCCACCACTTCCACGCCATCGCTATCGGTCGTGGTTGCGACACGCGCAACGGGTGCTGCGCGCTGCGTGCGTGGTTGCGTTGCGGATGGTTTCTGCGGGCTGGGACGGGTGGCTGGTTCTGCTACGGCAACAAAATCGATTTCTGCCGCTGAGCCGGTATCCGGTTCGGGGGAGGCGGGTGTCGCATTGCTTTCCAGCCCCGGGTCGGGTGCCGTTGATGATCCGGCTTGCGCCGGCATGGTGGTCGATCTCTGCGCATCAGGCATGCCGGATACAGGTGGCGGTTCGTTCGCGGCGATAGTTGGCGCGACTGCTGTTTGCATCGGCGCCGCAATCGGTGGCGGTTGCGAACGAAACAGGCCGGGATTGGATATTTGCAGATAGACGTAAAGGCCGTAGAAAATCGCAAACAGCGCAGCTGCTGCGAGAAAAGCGAGCATGTGATGGTCACGCACCCAATCCAGTGGCGAATAACCTGGCGCTTCGTTGGCGCGCATGACATCCGCCGCGTCCGCCGGTGAAGAAAGCCCGTCATCCGGGCGTTCGCTGACCGGTTGGGCGTTGTCGTCAAAGTGCGTCGCGCTGTCGCTGCTTAACTGTGGTTCGGCCAGCGGTTCCAGTGACAGACTGGCGTCGGCATCCGTCTGAGTCGAAGGAGCCTCCGGAGTATCGGGATTCGCTTCGCGATTCCTGGACGCCTTCTGGAGAGCCTGGAGCAGCAGACTCATGGATTCTTGCCGGTCGGGTCAATCGAGGGGAGAAAGCGCTGGAAAAATCTCAGCTCATCGCTGTCCAGGCTGGGGTTAACCACGACTGTTGGCTTCAGGAAGATGATCAGCTCGGATTTGGTGACGTCCTCATCGCGATAGGCGAATATGTCACCAACGCCAGGCACTGACCCAACGTATGGCACCTGGTCGCGATCACGTCGCACGTCGTCCTGCATCAGCCCGCCAAGTACGATGGTCTGGCCGCTGCCAACCTGTAGCATCGACTCCATTTCGCGCACCTGAATTTCCGGTACGAGATTCTCGACCCCCGCGGTTGCCAACGCCGGGTTGGGGTCGGGCACGAACCGGATCACCCGCGAGATAGTGGGCCGCACCGTGAGACTGACCATGCCGGTCTCGGACACTTGGGGCAGCACGGACATGACCAGACCAACTGGCACGGTCCGCGCCGTGGTATCGAACGTGGTGAGCGACGGCGCATTGGTTGTCGTCTGGGTATCCACCTCGATTTCAAAGTAAACGACGTTGTCGACGACCTTTAGTAAGGCTGGTTGGTTGTTCAACGCCATGATCTTGGGGCTCGACAATACCCGCGTGTTGCCGAATTGCTCGAGCATTTTCAGTGATGCAGAAATATCCGAACCATTAGATGAAGGATTGGCGTAGCCGACGACCATATTCGGTGGTGTGCCCAGACTGCCAGCCAACAAATTCTGCTGGAACGACCAGCCGCTGCCAATGCTGATACTGCTCCAGTCGATGCCGGCCTGATAGGTATTCGAAAGCCGCACTTCGGCAATGGTGGCTTCGATCAGGACCTGGCGCTGGGTGGAGGAGGTGACACCATCAAGATACGCCTGCACCAGTTCGTGCTGCTTTTCCGATCCCATCACGGTGACGGTTCCTGCAACGGCGTTGATGATAATTTCATCCTCGCTTTGTATATCTGCTCTCAGCTCTTCGCCAAAAGCCGTGCTGAACAGGCCGGCGGCATTGCCGCCAGCGCCGGCCACCGCTGCGGCCTGCGCGATACGTTCCTGCCGCTCTTTTTGTCTGGCCTCGGCGCGTACGGCCTTCTGATCCTGGGTTTCGCTTAACGCGTTGGTGGCGGCGAGTATGCTTTTGAGGTTGGTGCGCAACAGACCCCAGAAATCAACCTCGGAGTTGGAGCCGATGGTCGTCTCCGATGAACCGGAATTCGATGCACCGGACTCGTCCCCGACCGAGGCGGAGGCGACATCGCCACCGACGCCCACCGTGGCCTTCGAGTTTCGGTTTACGTTCACGTAATCAACGCGATAAGTCTTGAAAAACGGTGTGTCCGGGACCACGCTGATTGTTTTACCCCGGGTCTGGTAACGGATATTGGTCTGGCCCGCAATGCGCTCGAGTATCGACGGGAATGTCTCGTCAATGGCGTTAATACTGACGACGCCCTGAACGTCGGGATGCACATCGATGTTCTGGCTTGTGTCGCGTGCCAGGGCAAACAGAAGTTCCTGCACCGGAACTTGCGTCACAACCACGCTATACGTAGGCAGTTTGACCTCTGGTTTGGGGAGGGGGACGTAATCGCTGACCGTCACCGGGGGCAGAATCTTTTCCTCGGGAGGCGTTGTCGGAACGGTATCCTGACTCAGATGCGCTTCGGATGGCGGCACGGTGGGCTTGTAGGTCGCACAGGAAGCAAGCATTGCAAGCGTGAGCAGCACACCGAGGCGAACGGGGATCGACCTGCGCGGCAATCCACCAAGCGGGTCCGTGTCCAAGGCCACTGTATGTGCGTGCACTGCCGCCGGTGAGCCGCTTCCGTCACTGATCAATGCTAACCACCCTAGTTTCTTCTGGGACCAATTCTCTGATGCGCGCCGCTGGTCGAGGCACACGGTTATGAGCCGCTGTTGCGCGCGATTTCTACTTTTATACCCCTAATTGTCCGGTAATAAGGTCCATTCGATTTCAACGCTGCCGGCAATGCTTCGATTGCCCGCATCGCCTCCGAACGCGTCTTGTAGGATCCAAACAGCACGGTGAACGCGGGTTTGAAATCAGCGACGGTACGGTACACAAAAACCCTATCTGGATCAATTAGATTGCCGATCTTTATTAAGTCACTTCCCAGTAGCTCAGCGTTGAAGGAACCGAGTAGCTGAATGGTGATACGGTTGCCATCGGTTTCCGCAAGCCAACGCTCCGTTTCACGCAATCTCTGTTCCAACAGCCCATCCGTCTGCGGCAAAGACGAGATATTTGCTACTGGCACCGGTGACGTGGCAGGCATTGCCTCTTGGTTTGCCGGCGCATTGATCTCACGGCCTGCCGATGCCGGATTTGCCGCTTGCGGCTGCGGTTGCGACTGTAGGTTGTGCGCTTGCGTCGATGCCACTGTGGGGGCAGGCCGCGCGCTTTGTTCCCGGGAGAAAAAGCTGCCGGCGACAGCGCTCTGGTGCACGGTCTGGTTCTGACTGAACTGCTGATAGGCAATCAGGCCAACCACACCGATCGCACCGCCGATCAAAGCTCCAGGAATGATATAGCCCCAGGGGATGCCGGTGGCGACGGGAGAAGAGGGATCGGAAAATTCGGTGTCGCGCACCGCAGCCTTGACGTGTTTGAGCGTGACGTTGTGCGTGCCATCTGCGAATGCCGCCAACAGGGCTTTGTCGGCAATGATGTTCACCCGCCTGGTCAGCCCTTCACTGACACGGCTGATGTATTCAACGACACGGCGGTTGAATAGGTCTGGTCCGCGGTAGCCGGCAGAACGTAACCGAAAGGTAAGGTAGGGACTGACATCGGTTGCAGTGAGGGGTGTCAGGGTAAAGCTGTGTGTAATCCTTTCCCGCAACTGGCGGATTTCGGTCAGCCGCAGGTTTTCATCGAGCTCGGGCTGTCCGAACAATACAATTTGCAACAGTTTGTGGTGATTCGTTTCGAGATTCGACAGCAGCCGAACTTCTTCGAGCGTGGGAACCGGCATGCTTTGCGATTCTTCGACAAACAGCACGACCTGTTTGCGCTCGGCGTGGCGTTCAAGCAGATAATCATTGATCTGATGCATCACTTCGATGCGGTTGGCGTCTTTCGGTACCGTCAGCTGTAGTTCGAACGCGATAGCGTGCAAGATCTCGTCCCGGGACACACTCGGGTTGGCGAGATACACGGTCTCGACGTTTTGCGGCAACTTGGTTTGCAGCATGCGGCACAGCATGGTTTTGCCGCTCCCGACCTCGCCGGTGACCTTGATGATGCCCTCGCCTTGCGAGATCGCGTAGATCAGCGCTTCGAGAATCGCACCGCGATTCCCGCCGTCGAAGAACATTTCGGTATCCGGCGTAATCTTGAACGGTGGTTGCGACAGCCCGAAAAAGCCGTAGTACATGCTACCGGTCTTCCCGCGGTGCCTGTTCGTAACTTTGCATGCGGCTGTACAGGGTTGTGCGGTGGATACCCAACATTCTCGCTGCCTTGCTCAGATTGCCGTGTGTGATATCCAGCGCCGCTTCGACGTAGCTGCGCTCGAGCTCCTTGAGCATCTGATCGAGCTGAAAGTTGTTGTCGCTCTGCAGGCGCTGGCGCGCAGCGTCAGTCGACTCGGCAATGCCGCCCGCCGAAGACGGTATTGCAGTGTCAGTGTCTTCCCAGTCGAGTTCGTTCATCAGCTGGTCTGGCGTAACACTCTTGCCAGGGTATTTCGTGCACAAGCGGATGACAATGTTGCGCAGTTCACGCACGTTTCCTGGAAAACCGTAATCGAGCCATAATCTTGTCGCGTCACTGTCGAGCGCAAACGGCTCGAGCCCGGTTTCTCGCGCGTAGAAGCGTGCGAAATGTTCGAGTAGCAGCAGCTTGTCATCGCCCATATCACGCAATGGCGGCACCTGGACAGTGAAGACCGAGAGTCGGTGATAAAGGTCCGCCCGGAACCGTCCTTCCTTGACCTCGTTTCGCAAGTCACGGTTGGTGGCTGCTATGACGCGTGCATTGCTCTTGCGGCTTTGGGTTTCGCCGACGCGCTGAAATTCGCCATTTTCCAGTACGCGCAAGAGCTTGGCCTGCAGTTCGAGGGGGAGTTCGCCAATTTCGTCCAGGAACAGGGTGCCATAGCGAGCATCCTCGAAGTATCCCGAGCGTGCCGTTGTCGCGCCGGTAAATGCGCCTTTGCTGTATCCAAACAACGTGGGTTCGACCAGCGTTGGTGAAATCGCCGCACAGTTAAGCGCAAGAAACGGTTTGTCGTTGCGTGGGCTCTGGCTGTGCAAAGAGTTCGCGACCAGCTCCTTGCCGCTGCCCGAGGCGCCTTCGATTAATACCGGGAAAATTGAACTGGCGTACTGCTCGATCTGCTGGTGCAGTTTTGCGATCGCCGGCCCGTTGCCGATTAGTCCGCTATTGGATGCTCCCGGTTGTTGTTCTACTGCCGTTGCCTCGAGCGCGCTGGCCAGCAGCGCCTTCAGAACTTCGGGTTCGGCCGGCTTGGCGACGAATTCCATCGCACCGAGAGTGCGAGCGTAACGCGCGTTCGACTCGTCGGTTTGCCCGGACAGGACGATGATCTTCATCGCTGGAGATGTTGCCAGCAATTCGCTGATCAGGTGGAATCCTTCGTCCGGCCGGTGCGGCGCCGGCGGCAACCCCAGGTCAATCAGAGCGAGCTGCGGCGGGTTGTCGAGCTGGCGTAGAAGGCTTTTCACCTGGGAGCGTGACTCGGCAACGCGTACGTTGTAGTCCTTGCCCAAAACGAAGTCGAGAGTATCCGTAATCAGCGGATCGTCGTCGACGATGAGCAGATCCGGTTTGTCGTTTTCAGTATGCTTAGTAACCATTGTTATGCCGCTGTGTGTCTAATCTCGTAATAATGCAATAATCATGCCATAAAAACCTTGTATGTCATAGGCTTGCGTTAGATTTCTCCAATACACTTGAGGAATGCCTGTTCCAGTGTGCCGGTGCTGTGCTGGTGTTTGAGCCCCGCAGGGCTGCCGACGAAGCGCAAGCCGCCACGATGCAGCACCGCGATTCGATCGCAGAGCTCATCGACGTCGGCCAGTGTATGCGAAGTCAGGAAGATGGTTCGACCGGTGGACTGGGCCCGCTTGAGGGCAGTTTTGAAAAGCGCACGCGCTTTCGGGTCCAGGCCGCTGCCGGGCTCGTCCAGAACCAGCAAGTCGCGCTTGCTGAGCAGGCAACCAGCAAGCCCGAGTTTCTGCGTCATGCCCTTTGACAGCGCCCTGACCGGCCTGGAGAGCACGTCACTTTCCAGATCCAGGTCAGCAAGCGTAGCGGCGCATGCCTCGAAATCAAACGCGCAGCCGTACATTCGCGCCATGAAACGCAGAAAATCGCGCCCAGTGAGGTAGTAGGGTGGCACAAAGCGCTCTGGAAGAAAGGCCAGCCGCGCCCGTGCACCGGTATTCGTGGCGGGCACCCCAAAAATGGTGACTTGCCCGCTGTCAACGCTGCAGAAGTCGAGTAAGCACTTGATCAGCGTTGTCTTGCCAGCGCCGTTGGCGCCGACGAGTCCAAACGTCGTTCCGCTGGCGATCGTCATCGAGAGAGATGAAACCGCTTCGGTCTTGTCGTAACGCTTGGTCAGTTCTTCGAACCGCAAAGCAGGGGTGGTTGAATTCATTTTGCGAGGTGCCCGGTCGAAAAAGATGTGCCCACTTCAGGCAAGACGCCACAACAGCGAGGCTTTCCATGCATCGATATGGCGGGAACTTCGCAGCGCAATGCGTTCATGTCCGTTAGAATGCCAGCGCTAGTCGACAAACTCAAAGGCAAAGTGCAACCTGAAAAACTGGTTCAATTCGACAACGTCGATTTCTCCTATAACGCGAACCCGATCCTGCGGAATCTGAATATTTCGTTCCCGAGGGGCAAGGTGGTAGCCATCATGGGCGGCAGTGGGTCGGGCAAGACGACCTTGCTCAGGCTCATCGGCGGTCAGATCAAACCACAAAAAGGTAGCGTCCGTTTCGACGGTCAGGCGGTGGAAACAATGTCGCACGCAGACCTCTACGCCGCTCGCAGGCGCATGGGGATGCTATTTCAATTTGGTGCGCTGTTTACCGATTTGTCGGTGTTCGAGAACGTGGCGTTCCCGATGCGCGAACATCTTCAGCTGCCCGAACCGATGATCCGGGACCTGGTATTGATGAAGTTGCATGCTGTCGGTTTGCGCGGCGCGCATGCACTCAAACCAGCTGAATTGTCGGGCGGAATGGCCCGGCGAGTGGCTCTGGCGCGGGCCATCGTGCTCGATCCAAACCTCATCATGTACGACGAGCCTTTCGCCGGTCTTGACCCGATTTCGATGGCGGTAATAGCCAATCTCATTCGCCGTCTCAATTCGGCGTTGGGGGCGACGTCGATCGTTGTGACGCACGACGTGCAGGAGTCGTTCAAAATCGTCGATCACGTCTGCTTTTTGTCTCGCGGGGAAATTGTCGCGCAGGGAACGCCCGAGCAAATGCAGGCATCAGACGAACCGTACGTCCGCCAGTTTGTCGATGGTCAGATCGACGGCCCTGTGCCCTTCCATTACGTGGCTGGAGAATACGGTGCTGATCTGGGCATGGGAGGCTGAATGGGTGCAGCCCTGATGCGAGGCGTGCAGCTGATAGGCAGGCTTACCATCGACGGTGTGTGGCGACTCGGCGCAGCCAGCCGGTTCATGAGTATCCTCTTGCTCCGCTCGGCCACGACGTTCCGGCGCTTTCGCTTGCTTGTTGATGAAGTCTTCTTTGCCGGAACGCTGTCGCTCATCATCATCGTTGTTTCCGGGTTGTTCGTCGGGCTCGTTCTCGGGCTGCAGGGATACGAAACATTGAAACGCTACGGCTCCGCCGAGGCCGTGGGTACTTTAGTCGCGCTTTCCCTGGTTCGCGAACTGGGTCCGGTGGTGTCCGCCTTGTTGTTTGCGAGCCGGGCGGGCTCTGCGATTACGGCGGAGATCGGAATCATGAAGTCGACGGAGCAATTTTCGGCAATGGAGATGATGGCAGTTGATCCTTACTCTCGCGTGCTGGCGCCAATGTTCTGGGGCGGTTTCCTGTCGATGCCACTTCTGGCGGCAATTTTCAGTGCAATGGGCGTATTTGGGGGCTACCTGATCACGGTGGTTGTCATCGGCGTTGACTCTGGTGCGTTCTGGTCTCAAATGCAGTCGAATGTTGATCTGCAGCATGACATTCTGAACGGCGTGATCAAGAGTGTCGTGTTTGGCGGCGCCGTGACTGCGATCGCTGTGTTCGAAGGGTACGATGCGCCGCCAACCGCAGAAGGGGTGTCCCATGCGGTTACGCGAACAGTTGTGACGTCGGCGCTTGCGGTTCTGGCGCTCGATTTTATTCTCACCGCATTTATGTTTGCCGGGGTCTGAACGATGCAGCGCACAACAATTGATTTGTGGGTAGGGATATTTGTTACGGCCGGATTGATCGGGTTGCTTGTGCTTGCCCTCAAGGTAGGCAATGCAAGCTCGGTAAGTGTGTCAGATGGCTATACCATCACGGCCGAATTTGACAATATCGGTGGGTTGAAGGCGCGGGCGCCGGTGAAGAGTGCCGGCGTGGTGGTTGGCCGCGTTGAGCAGATTGCGTTCGATAATGCGGTGCTGCGCGCAAAGGTGATCATGCGCATCGACAAGCGTTATGAATTTCCGAAGGACAGCTCGGTCTCGATTCTGACCTCCGGGCTGCTGGGGGACCAGTTTATCGGGATTGACGGTGGCGGCGATATCGAGTTGCTCGAAGATGGCGACCGGGTGAGACTGACGCAGTCCGCGATCGTGCTCGAGAAAGTCATCGGGCAGTTTCTTTATGGCAAGGCCGCGGAAGGTGGGTCGAGTAACTAGGCGCGTTTCAAAGACGTTAACGCCTGATTTGGAGAATGGGAACATGATGCTTTATCTGACAAAACGTTTTGCTGGCGTGCTGGTGGGCCTGAGCCTGGGGATGTCTTCGGTGATGGCGGCTCCGATCCCACCCGACGAATTGGTGAGGCAAACGATTGAGGAAGTTCTGTCCATTATTCGCAGCGACGAGAAAATTCAGTCGGGAGATATGGACCGCATTACTGACGTGATGGAGCAGAAGGTTGCTCCGCATCTGGATTTTCCGAGGATGACCAGGCTGGCGGTAGGCCGGCCCTGGAGGCAGGCGACTCCGGAACAGCGCACTGCGTTGATCAGGGAATTTCGCACCCTGCTGATACGTTCCTATGCCTCGGCATTCAAGATGTTCAACGCTATTTTTGTCGAGTACCGGCCTTTGCGCGCGGGCCCGGGAGAAACCGATGCGACGGTGAATACCCTGATCCGCCTGCCTGGCGGGGTGCAGCCGATCACCGTAGATTACGACATGCAGTTGAGAGGTGATGCCTGGAAGGTCTTTGACGTTCGCATCGACGGCGCCAGTCTGATCATTAACTACAGAAATATCTTTTCCCAGGAAATTCAGCGCGGCGGGGTTGACGGTCTGTTGAGCAGCTTGATTGAGAAAAATACCGCAGCCCTGTCGGCAGCGGAAAGCCGGCAATGATTCGTGAAGAAGGTGACCGGTTGTATATCAGCGGGCCTGTTACCCTCGACACCGCAAAGCAATTGCTGGAAGCGTCGTGCGATCGCATCGGTAGTCATCTGAAAACCATTGATTTTTCCGAGGCCACGGATATTGATTCATCTGCCGTAAGCTTGATGCTCGAGTGGTCGCGAAAAGCACGCGCCGCTGGGGGCAAGGTGTGCTTCGCTAATCCGGGCGATGCGATTGCGAGTCTGACGGATTTGTACGGTGTTGAAGACCTCATCGTGTTCGAATAGTACTGGGCGGCGTCATCCGCACAGGAACGACTGCCACCCCCGTCCCATAACGACAAATTGAAAGAAGTGTTTCGTGTTGCCAGCCATTGATGTTCGCGGCGTGAGCAAAGCCTATGGCTCGCTGCAGGCACTTTCCCCAACCGACCTTGAGGTCAGCCAAGGTGAGTTCTTCGCGCTACTCGGTCCGAATGGAGCGGGAAAGACGACCTTGATCAGCCTGATTGCCGGCCTGGCAAAGGCTGACACGGGCACGATTCGAGTGATGGGCCATGACGTTGGCGCCGATTATCGGCAGGCTCGTCGCAGTATTGGCGTTGTGCCCCAGGAGCTGGTATTCGATCCATTCTTTTCGGTGCGTGAGACCTTGCGGCTGCAATCCGGCTATTACGGATTGCGGCGCAACGACGACTGGATTGACGAAATCCTTCATCACCTCGACCTGTCGTCCAAGGCTGACGCCAATATGCGCGCGCTCTCCGGGGGCATGAAGCGGCGCGTTCTGGTGGCGCAGGCACTCGTACACAAGCCACCGGTCATGATCCTCGATGAGCCCACGGCTGGCGTCGATGTTGATCTTCGGCAGGGCCTTTGGCAGTTCATTCGCAAGCTCAATGAGGATGGTCATACCATCGTTCTGACGACGCATTATCTGGAAGAGGCGGAATCGCTGTGCACCCGGATCGGAATGCTCAAGCAGGGGCATATGGTGGTGCTGGAATCCACGGAGAATCTGCTAAAGCGCTTTTCCGGCCTGAATCTGCGATTGCGACTTGTGAACGAATCTCTTCCGGACTCGCTGCGCTCTATGCTGGCGGCGCCGTCAACGGATGGAGAATGGGTGTTGTCGCTGCGTGACTATGCACAGGTGGAGCATGTGTTGGCGCAGTTACGCCAATCCGGGTGCGACATTGCCAGTATGGAACTCTCTCAGCCCGACCTCGAGGAAGTCTTTGTGTCGGTCATGCGGAGAGACTAGCGTGCAAGGGTTTCTGACTCTGTTTTACAAAGAGAATCTTCGTTTCTGGAAGGTCGGTTTTCAGACCGTCGCGGCACCGATCCTGACCGCAATGCTCTACCTTCTTATTTTTTCTCATGTGCTGGAAGGGCGTGTACAGGTTTACCAGGGTGTCGAATACAGCAGCTTTCTGATTCCGGGGCTGGCAATGATGTCCCTGCTGCAAAACGCGTTTGCCAACAGCTCGTCAAGCATTGCCCAATCGAAAATCACCGGCAATATCGTATTCGTGCTGCTCACGCCGCTGTCCCATATCGAGTTTTTTTCCGCTTATGTTCTGGCTTCCTGCGTGCGCGGATTGCTGGTCGGCCTGGGCGTGTTGTGTGCGACATCGTTGTTTGTATCCTTACCCCTGGAACAACCGCTATGGGTGCTCGTTTTCGGTCTACTCGGGGCGGCTTTGCTTGGTACCCTCGGAATGATCGCTGGAATATGGGCAGAGAAGTTCGACCAGATTGCCGCGTTCCAGAATTTCATCATTATCCCGCTCACTTTCTTGTCCGGTGTGTTCTACTCAATCCATTCCCTGCCCGAGTTCTGGCAACAGATATCCAAACTTAATCCTTTCTTTTATATGATCGACGGGTTCCGCTATGGCTTTTTTGGAGTATCCGACGTTTCGCCCTATTCCAGCGCAGTGATTGTCGGTTGCGCCCTTTTGGCTTTATCATTCGCGGCCTTGCTGATGATTACTCGCGGCTACAAGCTGCGAGCCTAGCGCCAACTTTTCACGAAAATCATGCTAACGCCCGAGACCGTCAAATCGTATATTCAGGAAAGCCTTACTTGTGAACACGTCGAAGTGATTGGCGACGGCCAGCATTTTGAGGCTGTTATCGTTAGCCCGGAATTTCGCGACAAGAATCGTGTCCAGCAACACCAGACCGTCTACCGCGCGCTTGGAGAGCGCATGCGGGAGGAAATACACGCCTTGTCGATGCAGACACTCACGCCAGAGCAGTGGGCAAAACGTTAGCCATCGTACGGCTGTGGACAAGCTGGTTATTCAAGGAGGAGTTCGTCTCTCCGGCGAGGTAAAGGTGTCGGGCGCCAAAAACGCGGCGCTACCTATCCTGTGCGCCTGCATCCTGACTCCAGAGACGCTGCGCGTTCAGAACCTGCCGCATCTGCGGGACGTGACAACCATGCTCACGTTGCTGGGTCAGATGGGAGTTGAGGTCTCGCTCGACGAAAAGCTCGGGGTCAGCCTCACGTCCAGGCACATTGAGCAGCGGTTGGCACCCTATGAGTTGGTCAAGACGATGCGGGCCTCCATCCTGGTGCTGGGGCCGCTATTGACACGATACGGGGATGCGAAGGTTTCATTGCCCGGTGGATGCGCCATCGGACAGCGTCCCGTTGATCAGCATATCAAGGGCTTGGAGGCCCTGGGCGCCGAAATCCGCATTGAGCGCGGTTATATCCACGCCCGTGCTGATCGTCTGCGGGGCGCACGGATCAAAATGGATCTGGTCACGGTGACCGGAACAGAGAATCTGATGATGGCGGCGGCACTGGCTGACGGCACTACGGTTATCGAGAACGCGGCGCTGGAACCGGAGGTGGTCGATCTGGCCGACTGCCTCAACGCAATGGGTGCGCGCATCACCGGTGCCGGCACCAGCGAGGTGACCATCGAAGGCGTCGATGCGTTGCACGCTACTGATTACCGGGTAATGCCGGACCGGATCGAAACGGGTACGTTTCTGGTGGCGGCGGCGGCAACCGGTGGCGATATCAAATTGCACGACGCTCGTGCCGACCTGCTTGGTTCGGTGATTGCGAAGCTGCGGGAAACAGGCGCTAGCGTTGAACATGGCGATAACTGGATTTCCCTTCATAGCAAGGGAAAGCCGGCAGCAGTCAGCGCTTGTACGGCTCCCTATCCGGCGTTCCCGACTGATATGCAGGCGCAGATTATGGCGCTGGATGCCGTGGCCAGTGGCACCGGCGTGATAACGGAAACAATTTTTGAGAACCGTTTCATGCATGTTCAGGAATTGAAACGTCTGGGGGCTGAAATTGAGGTGGAAGGCAATCGTGCGGTTGTCCAGGGTGTCGACCGTTTACAGGGGGCCCGTGTGATGGCGACCGACTTGCGTGCGTCTGCCAGCCTTGTTATTGCCGGGCTGGTGGCGGAAGGTGAAACGCTGGTTGACCGGATCTATCATCTGGACCGCGGCTACGAATGTATTGAGGAAAAGCTCGGTCAGTTGGGGGCGCGTATCAGGCGCGCCAACTGAGCGAGCTTTCGGTGAAGGCTGACGTGCGCAGCAGGTCAAGCGGGACGGTAGGCCCGCGGCCGGAGCCAAAAGCATTTTTTTGTTGGGGGCGCGTATCAGGCGCGCCAACTGAGCGGGCTTTCGGTGAAGGCTGACGTGCGCAGCAGGTCAAGCGGGTCGGTAGACTCGCGGCCGGAGCCAAAAGCGTTTTTTTGTTGAGGCCGCGCTTTGTTGGGGTCGCGCAGCGGGCACGCCGACGATACTTATTAGTGGCGTTTGCTGCGGGCCACACAAATTTGACTATTTTGAATGGACAATCAGGAATCATGCTGTGGTAAGTGATACGGGCATCATTACGCTGGCACTGTCGAAAGGGCGGATTTTCGACGAAACGCTGCCACTACTGAAAGCTGCGGGCATCGAACCGGTGGATGATCCGGAGAAGTCGCGCAAACTGGTGATCGCCACGAACCGGGCTGATGTCAAAATCATCATCGTGCGCGCCTCCGATGTGCCGACTTACGTCCAGTACGGCGCTGCAGACCTTGGTATTGCAGGAAAGGATGTGCTTCTGGAACATGGTGGCGACGGCTTGTATCAGCCGCTCGACCTGCGCATCGCTCAGTGCCGAATGATGGTCGCGGTGGCGAACGGATTTGACTATGAGTCGGCGGTGCGCCAGGGAGCGCGGTTGCGCGTCGCCACCAAGTATGTCAAGACGGCCCGCGAGCATTTCGGTGCGAAGGGCGTGCACGTGGACCTAATCAAGCTCTATGGTTCGATGGAGCTGGCGCCGCTGGCTGGGCTCGCCGAGGCAATCGTTGATCTCGTCTCGAGCGGGAACACGCTGAAGGCAAACCATCTTCGACCGGTTGAGGAGATCATGTCGATCAGTTCGCGTTTGATCCTGAATCAGGCGGCACTCAAGCTCAAGCGGCAACGGGTACAACCGATGCTCGATGCGTTCTCGGCCGCAGTCAGCAAGACATCGCAATGAGCCCTATCGCGCGGTTTTCGTCAGGCGATGCCGATTTTATGGAACGGCTCGAGGGGCTGCTGGCGTTCGAGGTTACGCAAGATGCTGATATTGAATCCGCTGTTGCGGAAATTCTGCGAGCAGTTCGTGCTGATGGTGACGCGGCTCTTCTGGAATACACCAGCCGTTTTGATCAACTCGCCGTCAGCAGAGTTGGAGAGCTGACGCTGGCGCCTGAGTTGTTACGTGGGGCATTTGATCATCTGCCGCAGGCACAACGCGACGCACTCGAGACAGCCGCTTCGCGGATCCGCTCCTATCACGAGAAGCAGACAATCGAGTCGTGGTCTTTCACAGAACAGGACGGAACCAGGCTGGGTCAGCAGATAACGGCCCTGGACCGTGTTGGTGTATACGTGCCCGGCGGCAAGGCCGCTTATCCGTCTACCGTATTGATGAACACGATTCCAGCGAAAGTAGCCGGTGTCGGTGAAGTGCTCATGGTTGTGCCAACGCCGGGTGGTCGGCGCAACGAGCTCGTACTTGCGGCGGCACATATTGCCGGGGTAGACCGCGTTTTCACCATTGGCGGGGCGCAGGCCATTGCGGCGCTTGCCTACGGCACGCAAAGCGTGCCGCAGGTCGACAAAATAGTAGGCCCCGGCAATGCTTATGTTGCCGCAGCGAAAAGAAGGGTTTTCGGCACAGTCGGGATCGATATGGTGGCAGGGCCGTCCGAGATCCTGGTGATCTGCGATGGGGCTACGGATCCTGACTGGATCGCGATGGATCTGTTTTCGCAGGCCGAGCATGATGAGATGGCGCAGGCAATACTGCTAAGTCCGGATGCCGGATTTCTTGATCAGGTGGCTTCCAGCATTGATCGTCAATTACCCAACATGCCGCGGCGCAAGGTCATCGAGATTTCACTCGCCGAGCGCGGTGCGCTGATTCATGTCTCCAGCCTGGAGCAAGCGTGCGACATCGCAAACCAGATTGCGCCGGAGCACCTGGAATTGTCGGTAGAAGACCCGGAGTCGCTGCTAGGCCGCATCCGGCATGCGGGGGCTATCTTCCTCGGCCGGTACACCTCGGAATCACTCGGTGACTACTGCGCAGGCCCCAACCACGTATTGCCAACCGCTCGCACGGCGCGCTTTTCGTCGCCGCTGGGTGTGTACGACTTCCAGAAGCGCACCAGCATCATTTCGGTATCCCGTGAAGGTGCTCGTACTCTGGGCGCTGTTGCCGCCGAACTGGCCGAAGGAGAAGGCTTGCCTGCCCATGCCGAGGCGGCACGTCTGCGCGGTTAGCCATGAGCCGCTTCTGGAGTGATGTTGTACATCGGTTGACACCTTACGTTCCAGGGGAACAGACCGAGCGACCCGACGTCGTAAAGCTGAACACCAACGAAAATCCGTATGGCCCCAGCCCGCGTGTGCTCGAAGCGCTTCGAGAAAACATCGGTGATGCGCTGCGGTTGTACCCGGACCCGGTGAGTGCGAACTTGCGTAAGGCTATTGCCCGGCGTTTTGACGTCACGCCTGCGCACGTATTCGTCGGCAATGGGTCGGACGAAGTGCTTGCGCACACCTTCCGTGCCCTGCTCACCCACCGCGCGCCAGTACTTTTTCCGGACGTCACCTATAGCTTCTATCCGGTGTACTGCCGACTGTTTGGCACCAGCTACAAGCAGATTGCGCTCAACGCGCGATTCGAAATCGACATTGATGATTATTTGCAGGACAACGGAGGGATTATTTTCCCCAATCCGAACGCGCCGACTGGTCTTGCTCTGGACACAACGCAAATCGAGCGCTTGCTTAACGCGAACACGGAGTCGGTTGTCGTTGTGGATGAGGCCTATGTCGATTTTGGCTGCAAGTCGGTGGTGCCATTGGTACATCACCATCCCCATTTGCTGGTTACACACACTTTGTCAAAATCGTATGCGCTGGCCGGACTTCGCGTCGGCTACGCGATCGGCCATCCGGATCTGATCGACGGCCTGGAACGGGTCAAGGACAGCTTTAACTCCTACCCGGTCGACCGTTTGGCCCAGACTGCGGCGGTTGCCGCGATCGAAGACGTTGAATATCTCGCCGAAAGTTGCCGCAGGATCGTGGATAGCAGGGAACGAATGGCTCGCGATCTGCACGGCCTGGGTTTCGAGGTCTTGCCGTCGAAAGCGAATTTTCTTCTGGTCCGCCACCCCGGGCACGGTGCGGGAAACCTGTCTGCAAGCCTGCGTGAAAGAGGGGTGATCGTGCGCCATTTCGGCAAACCGGAGCGAATTGCGGCGTATTTGCGGATCAGCGTCGGAACGGAAGCGCAATGCGCTTTGTTGCTCGACGCGCTGCGCGAAATACTGGAATAAGTCCAGTGCCTTTGTTCGAGGCGCGGTTGTGGTGAATTTGGGTTAGGATTGCAGTCCTTTTGAAGAGTCGCTGGCAATGCGTAAGGCACAAGTCACTCGTAATACCCTGGAGACAAAAATCCGGGTCGAACTCGCCCTGGATGGTGACGGGCGATCCCGTTTGTCGACCGGCATCGGGTTCTTTGATCACATGCTCGATCAGGTGGCACGGCACGGATTGATTGATCTCGATGTCGAAGCCAAGGGTGATTTACATATCGATGGCCACCACACCGTTGAGGATGTGGGCATTACCGTGGGGCAGGCCTTCTCAGAGGCGATTGGCGACAAGAAGGGCGTGCGGCGCTACGGGCATGCCTACGTACCGCTTGATGAGGCATTGTCCCGCGTTGTAGTGGATTTGTCGGGGCGACCGGGCCTTGAGTACCGTGTTGAGTATGTTCGTGGAATGATCGGGGAGTTCGATGTCGATCTGATTCACGAATTCTTTCAGGGCTTCGTCAATCACGCGAAGGTGACGTTGCACATTGATAATCTCAGCGGTTCCAATGCGCACCATCAAGCCGAAACCATTTTCAAGGCTTTTGGCCGGGCACTGCGTGTGGCAGCTGAGCTGGACCCGCGGGCCGGCCAGAGCCTGCCGTCGACCAAGGGAAGCCTCTAAAGGCGTTCTTAACCGGTTCACTTATGGCCAAAATCGCTGTAGTCGACTATGGCATGGGCAATCTTCGCTCGGTAGCGAAGGCGCTGGAACATGTCGCCCCTGATAGCTCCGTTATCGTGACCAGTGATGCGCGCGATATTCGCGATGCCGAACGTATTGTTTTTCCTGGTCAGGGTGCGATGCCGGACTGTATTCGCGAGCTGGAAGCGCGCGGGCTGCGTGAATCGTTGCTCGATGCTGCCCGGAAAAAACCGTTTCTCGGGCTGTGTATCGGGCTGCAGATGCTGTTCGAACACAGCGAAGAGGGCGATATTGATGGGCTGGGCCTGCTTCCCGGGCGTGTGCTGCGTTTCCCGCGGGAGCGTATGCGCGACGATTCCGGCAAAAAGCTCAAGGTGCCACACATGGGATGGAACCAGGTTTTCCAGCAGCAGTCGCATCCGATGTGGGCCGGGCTGGAGGACGGAAGCCGGTTTTATTTTGTGCACAGCTACTTTGTTGAAGTTTCCGATCCGGGCATTGTGGCCGGCAAGACTTGCTACCCGTTCGCCTTTACGAGTGCGGTCGCGCGGAATAATATTTTTGCTGTGCAGTTTCACCCCGAAAAGAGTCAGTCTGCCGGACTCCGGCTGTTGTCGAATTTCGTAGGGTGGGATGGATCTGCAGGCGCCCGGCAAGACGAGGCGCTCGGCACATTGGACGCCTGAGAGCGATACATGCCACAGTCTGCCTTGTTTGTTGCCGTCGAGCGGACTGTGCGACCCAAACTTCATCTTCGAACCACGTAGACACATTTCTGACCATGTTAATTATTCCTGCTATTGATCTTAAGGATGGACACTGCGTTCGTCTGAAACAGGGCGACATGAGCGACGCGACGGTATTTTCGGATGACCCCGGTGCGATGGCTCGTCACTGGATTGACCAGGGCGCAAAGCGTTTGCATCTGGTTGATCTCAATGGTGCGTTTGCCGGCAAACCGGTCAACGAGGAAGCGATCAAGGCGATTGTGGCGGAGGTCGGCGACGATATTCCGGTGCAGCTGGGTGGCGGCATTCGTGATCTGGATACCATCGAGCGCTATATTGATGACGGTGTGTCCTATGTCGTCATTGGTACGGCCGCTGTCAAGACACCCGGTTTCTTGCACGATGCCTGCGTCGCCTTTCCCGGCCATGTCATTGTGGCGCTCGACGCACGTGACGGAAAAGTTGCGGTGGAAGGATGGTCGAAGATGACGGGGCACGACGTAATCGACCTTGCGCAGAAGTTTCAGAACTATGGCATCGAAGCGGTCATTTACACGGATATTGGCCGTGACGGCATGATGACCGGAGTGAACATCGAAGCCACTGTCGAACTGGCGCGCGCGCTCACTGTGCCCGTTATCGCCAGCGGCGGCATCAACTCCCTCAAGGACATCGAATCCCTTTGCGCCATCGAAGACGAAGGTGTCTCGGGGGCTATCACTGGCCGGGCAATATATGAAGGCGCAATGGATTTCTCCGCTGCCGCAAAGTTGGCGCAGCGTTCTGATCAAACGCCCGGCGGCGACGCACACGCTTCGTCCTGAACACTGATTCGCGGCTGATAACCATGGGGCTTTCAAAACGCATTATTCCGTGCCTTGACGTCACTGGCGGTCGCGTTGTCAAGGGCGTGAATTTCGTCGGTCTGCGTGATGCGGGGGACCCGATCGAAATCGCCCGGCGCTATGACCAGCAGGGTGCGGATGAGCTGTGTTTTCTCGACATTACAGCCAGCAGCGACGAACGCGGGCTCATTGTTCATGTGATCGAAGAAGTCGCCGCGCAAGTATTCATACCACTCACCGTCGGGGGTGGTGTTCGGTCAATAGAGGACGTGCGCAGCCTTCTCAATGCTGGAGCAGACAAGGTCAGTATCAACACGGCTGCAGTGCTCGACCCCGGCCTCGTGGAGCAGGCGTCGGCGCGTTTTGGTTCCCAATGCATTGTGGTTGCGGTGGACGCACGGCGGGTTCCCGGGTCGTCACCGCCTCGGTGGGAGGTGTTCACCCATGGCGGGCGCAAAGCGACGGGTATTGACGCTGTCGAGTGGGGGCAGCGTATGCAGGACGCCGGAGCCGGCGAAATTCTGTTGACGAGCATGGACCGTGACGGCACCAAATCCGGATTTGATCTGGAGTTGACGCGGGCTTTCTCGGATGCGCTGGACGTTCCGATCATTGCCAGCGGCGGCGTAGGTGATGCCAGCCACTTTGTGGAGGGTGTGATTGACGGGGGAGCGGATGCGCTTCTAGCTGCCAGCGTATTTCACTATGGAGAACTTACGGTCGCAGATGTGAAGAAATCTCTTGCGGCTTCCGGTATCGAGGTGCGCTGATGAGCACAGACTGGATTGACGAGGTCAAATGGGACAAGGACGGACTGGTGCCTGCCATCGCCCAGGACGCTGACAGCGAACAGGTGCTGATGATGGCGTGGATGGACCGGGATGCATTGCTGGAGACGGTGCGAACCGCACAGGCGGTTTACTGGTCACGCTCGAGATCGCGGATATGGCGAAAGGGCGAGGAATCCGGGCACGTTCAAAGTGTCAGGGAGGTGTTTCTTGATTGTGACGGTGACGTGGTCTTGCTCAAGGTCGACCAGGCCGGTGGAATCGCGTGCCATACTGGCCGGGCGAGTTGTTTCTACAGAAAACTCGATGCTGGCAAATGGGCTGCCAATCAACCGGTCCTGCGCGACCCTGATGAGATTTACCGGAAATCATGACTGACACCGACATTCTTATGCGCCTTGCCGCCGTGATCGACGAGCGCAAGACAGTTGGCTCAGGTGATTCCTATGTTGCAAGCCTGTTCAGCAAAGGGCACGATGCAATCCTGAAGAAGGTTGCAGAAGAGTCGGCCGAGGCTCTTCTGGCTGCGAAAGACGGTGATAAACTGCACCTTGTTCGCGAAACAGCGGACCTGTGGTTTCATTGTCTGGTGATGCTTTCGTATCACGGCGTTGGCCCGGAGGATGTTCTGGACGAACTGGGGCGCCGGGAAGGCCAATCAGGTATCGAGGAAAAACGTAACCGGCAGCGGCCAGACTGACTGGGTTTGTGTCTGCTCCTGGATCGTTCAGGTTTATCCGGGGTTACTGATTTTGAGTGAACAGGATTGTATTTTCTGCAAGATCGTTCGGGGCGAGATTCCGTCCCGCAAGGTGTATGAGGACGACGAAATCCTTGCCTTCCATGATATTCGACCGGTTGCGCCGGTGCATTTCATGATGATTCCGAAGAAGCACATTGCTTCGTTGGGCGATGCGCAGGAAGAGGACCGGGATGTGCTGGGTGGGATCATGCTTTTGGCGGGCCGACTGGCTCGGGAGCAGGGCTCGACCGACGGATTTCGGACTATTATCAATACAGGCAGAGTGGGGCGGCAGGACGTCTACCATCTCCACGTGCATGTTGTCGGCGGACAGGATCCTCTTCCGGGAATGATCCAGAAGTCGAAGTAACTGAACTTTCGGGGGCGAAGCAAATGGGAACATTCAGTATCTGGCATTGGTTGATTGTCTTGGTAGTCGTCGTGCTTGTGTTCGGCACCAAGAAGCTGGGAAATCTGGGGTCTGATATCGGAAAAGCGGTAAAGGGGTTCAAGGAAGGTGTAAAGCCTGAAGAGGACGCCACGGCAACTGCGAAATTGGAGGCCGAAGAAGCGACCGGCGAAACAATCGAAGGCGAAATCAAGGAAAAGTCAAAAGGCTGATCCCGCCTAGTCCCGCGGACGATCTCTCCAGTGTTTGATTTTGGCATCTCAGAATTAATGATCATCGCCGTTGTCGGCTTGATCGTAATTGGCCCGGAGCGGTTGCCACGGGCTGCGCGCACGCTCGGGCACGTTTTTGGGCGTATGCAGCGCTATGTGACCGAAATCAAGGCCGATATCAATCGCGAGGTCGAGTTGGACGAACTGCGCAAATTGCAGACTTCGATGAAGGAGGCCGCGCAGGAAATAGAGGAAAGTGTTTCCAAGCAGGTTAATTTTATTGAAGACGAGGTCAAACAGGCCGAGACGGAGACGCGCAAGAGTGTTGAAGAGGCCGTCAAGCCGGCGGCCGGAATCAATCTGATGCACTCGCTCAACCCTCCAGATTATCCGGAGGAAGCATCTGGAGAGTCTTCCTCCGAGCCAGTCGACGCCCAACAGGCACCGAAAGAATCCGATTCAGACGCGCCTCCTCCCACCAAGACTGACAATCAGGCATAGACGGGCATAACATGAAGACTGGTTTCCCGGCCTTTGCTTGCCGTCAGAGCAGGCTTCGATGAGCGATTCTGATTCATTCATGTCGCACCTGATTGAGTTGAAGGTGCGCCTGACGCGCATCCTCATCGCGCTGCTGGTTGTGTTCGGCGCCCT
Organism: Burkholderiales bacterium; assembly: GCA_035528435.1. Taxonomy (GTDB): domain Bacteria; phylum Pseudomonadota; class Gammaproteobacteria; order Burkholderiales; family Eutrophovitaceae; genus SG8-40. Next base: position 6,303 of record DATKYN010000012.1, on the reverse strand, counting down.
GTTCTATTGGGCGCGTGATATCTACACTTTGCTTGCCGAACCGATGCTGGCGAAGTTGCCGCCAGGTACCCAGATGATCGCGGTGGAGGTTGCGTCGCCGTTTTTCGTGCCGATCAAGGTCACGATGTTCGCCGCGTTGATCATCGCCTTGCCTTATATCCTTTACCAGATATGGGCCTTCGTCGCGCCCGGTTTGTACTCGCATGAGAAAAAATTTGTTTTTCCGCTGATCGCGACGAGCACCTTGTTGTTTGTAGTCGGGATGGCATTCGCCTATTTCATCGTGTTTCCGGTGGTCTTCAAGTTCATCACGCAGTTTGCCCCGGATGGCGTGGCGGTGATGACCGACATTCAGAAATACTTCGATTTCGTGCTGACGCTATTCCTCGCGTTCGGGGTCGCGTTCGAGACGCCTATCGTAGTGGTGCTTCTGACGCGCATGGGTATTGTCAGCATTGAACAACTCAAGGAGGCGCGTCCGTATGTGGTGGTGGGCGCGTTCGTGGTTGCCGCAATATTCACGCCGCCTGACGTGGTGTCCCAGTTGCTGCTGGCTTTTCCCCTATGGCTGCTTTACGAGATGGGTCTGATTATTTCCGCGTGGATGGGCAAGCCGCGCAAGGATGAGGACGCTGACGAAAGCAAGGCCAAGATAGAAGATAAGGCCGAGTCCGACACGCCAGCCCCCTGAGCTGGTGGGCGCGCTGCTGTTGAGGGCTGGTCCTGCCAGGGGCAGTCACAGCGCCTATTCGAAATTCTTGCTTCGCATCGGCCGCGGCCTGGTGCCAACCTGAATCTCAACCTCTCTTTGCTCCCGATCGCGCAGAATCTGTAAGGTTGCGCTCTCTCCCGGCTTCAACGCGGCAATGAGATTCAACATTTCGGTAGCGTCGGTGAATTTGTTCGATTCGACTGCGACCAGAATGTCTCCGCGCCGAACACCGGCCCGTTCGGCTGGCCCTCCAGGCTGCACGCCGGCGATCAACGTTCCATTGGTAGTTGGCAAATCGAACGATTCCGCCAGTTCAGGCGAAATGTCCTGGACTTCGACGCCAATCCAACCGCGAGTAACCGAGCCGGTCTGAATGATCTGTTCCATCACCTGGCGTGCCAGATCCGAGGGAATCGCAAAGCCGATCCCGAGTGAGCCACCGGTGCGGGAGTAGATAGCGCTATTGATGCCTACGAGATTGCCTGCCGAGTCGACCAGAGCGCCACCGGAGTTTCCGGGATTGATTGCGGCGTCGGTCTGGATGAAGTTCTCGAATGTACTGATTCCGAGCCGGCTGCGTCCTTTCGCGCTGACGATGCCCATTGTCACTGTCTGACCGACACCAAACGGGTTTCCAATCGCAAGCACAAAATCGCCGATACTTAAACCCTGTGGGTTACCAAATGCGATGGCCGGCAGATCAGCCAGGTCCATTTTCAGCACTGCCAGATCCGTTTCCGGGTCTGTTCCGACAATCTGCGCCGCCGCCTTTCTGCCTCCAGCGAGGGCGACCTCGATCTCGTCAGCGGTCTCGATTACGTGATGATTCGTGAGCACATATCCTTCGGGCCCGACGATGACGCCCGACCCCAGGCTGGCCGATTGACGGCTTTCGCCATCGAACTGATCGCCGAAGAAGCGCCGGAACAGGGGGTCGTCCATGAAAGGATGGCGTGGAAGCTTTGTCTCCTTGGTTGTATAGATATTGACGACGGCGGGCATTGCCCGATTCGCCGCAGTCTTCAAACTGCCAAGCGCGACATCGGCCGAGTGCTGCTCACCAGCTTCTCGAATGGTGATCACTTCGCCGCCGCCAGGAGGGCGTGATAATTGAGCAAGGTCGGGCCGCAAAGTGGTGATCACGAACAACACCGCGAGGCAGATCGTTACTGCTTGGGAAAATACCAACCAAAATTTGCGCATGTTGTGCCGGCTGTTCTTATGGAGCGAATTTAAGATACTGAGAAAGCTTGAGAATGTCGGTCGCGAGTAACCTCAGACAGATTATTCCGCATAATCGAGCCAGTTAGAAGCGATTGCTAGGCCAGGATCGCCATCGCGGCAGTGCGCAAACCACGGCAGGCTGGAAAACGCTATGTAAATCTGTGCCTTGTGCCCCCTTTTCTGATTGACAATGCAAGCCTGCGGCGATTAGAATTCGCGCCTTTCGCATTTAGACGATTCCGTCGCCATGAAAACCTATACCGCCAAACCGGCCGAAGTGACGCATGACTGGTACCTGATCGACGCGACCGACAAGGTCCTGGGTCGCCTGTCCGCCGAAATTGCCAAGCGCTTGCGCGGCAAGCACAAGCCAATCTTCACGCCGCACGTCGATACGGGTGACTATATTGTCGTCGTCAATGCTGACAAGATCCGCGTTACTGGCAACAAGGCGCAAGACAAGAAGTACTACCGTCACAGCGGTTACCCCGGAGGGTTGCACGAGACGAATTTCAAGAAGATGCAGGAACGCTTCCCGAATCGACCTCTGGAACTCGCGGTCAAGGGCATGTTGCCAAAAGGGCCACTGGGTTACGCGATGCTGAAAAAGCTGAAGGTTTACGCGGGCTCGCAACATCCGCATGCGGCGCAAATGCCGCAGGCACTTAACGTCTGAGAGATTGCTCCATATGGCTATGGCATCACAAGCAAATTACGGAACGGGCCGCCGCAAGTCAGCGGTTGCACGTGTGTACATCAAGCCCGGTAAGGGTTCGATTGTCGTTAATAACAAGCCAGTCGATGAGTTCTTTTCACGCGAAACCGGTCGCATGCTGGTCCGGCAGCCGTTGGAACTGACTGAAATGTCGTCGAATTTCGACATTAGTGTGAACGTGATTGGTGGTGGTGAATCCGGCCAAGCCGGTGCCGTTCGCCACGGGATTGCCAGGGCTCTGGTTGACTACGATGCGTCGCTCAAGCCTGCTTTGCGCAAAGCAGGGCTGATCACGCGGGATGCGCGCGAGGTAGAACGAAAGAAAGTCGGTCTGCGTAAAGCCCGGCGCCGTCCCCAGTACTCCAAGCGCTGATTTCCTTCAGCGACTCGAAAGCCGCCTCCGGGCGGCTTTTTTGTTTTTTGGGCATGGCCCGGGGTTCGCTAAGGTATTATCGATACTGTCATATGTAACATGTTGCATCAAATGATAAAAATTGGGATCGTAGGTGGTACTGGCTACACTGGGGTGGAATTACTCCGGATTCTTGCGGCTCATCCGCATGCGCAGTTGCAGGCTATCACCTCGCGCAAGGATGCCGGCACGCCAGTTGCCGCGATGTTCCCCAGTTTGCGGGGACGTGTTGACCTTGTCTTCTCGGATCCGGGAAGCGCGCAGCTCGACAGGTGCGACGTCGTTTTCTTTGCCACACCGCATGGCGTGGCCATGGAACACGCACCGGGTCTGGTCCGGGCGGGCGTGAAAGTGATCGACCTTGCAGCTGATTTTCGTCTGCAGGATCTCGCGCAATGGAAAAAATGGTACCAACTGGAGCATGCCGCTACGGAACTACTCGCCGAGGCAGTATACGGTTTGCCCGAGTTGCACCGTGAGCAGATCAGTGCGGCACGGGTTGTCGGCAACCCGGGTTGTTACGCGACAGCTGTGCAGCTCGGATTTCTGCCCCTGCTGGAAGCAGGGAGTGTGGATCCCTCGCACCTCGTTGCGGACGCCAAGTCAGGCGTTAGCGGAGCTGGACGAAAAGCCGATCTCGGTATTATTTTTTCCGAGACATCCGATAACTTCCGTGCTTATGGGGTCGCTGGTCACCGGCACCATCCGGAAATCATTCAAGGGCTTGCGCAGGTGGCAGGAGGACCGGTCGGGTTGGTCTTTGTGCCTCACCTTACGCCGGCGATTCGCGGCATACATGCAACGCTGTATGCGCGATTGAAGCGCGATATCGATGTGCAGTCGCTATTTGAAACACGGTTTGCGAAAGAGCCCTTCGTGGATGTCATGCCTGCCGGAAGTCATCCCGACACGCGTAGCGTGCGTGGTGCCAATACCTGCCGGATCAGCGTTCACCGCCCGGGGGGCGGCGATACCGTTGTGGTGCTTGCCGTTATCGACAATCTGGTAAAAGGCGCGTCCGGGCAGGCGGTGCAGAATATGAACCTCATGTTCGGCCTTGAAGAGACGGCTGGGCTTGAGCATCTAGCACTGATGCCTTGAGCGCAATGAAACGGTTACGACTCAAGAAATTACGGCGGCGATTCGGGATCGCTGCTCCCCGGGTAGCGGTGCAGTCCCACGTGCCATGGTACTGGAGGTGGTTCACCTCAACGATTTTTCTTGTCGTTACGATCACCGCAGCGTGGGTCGCCTATGACATTGGTCGTCGCTATGCCGGTTTTGATTCAAGCGAAGCCGAGGGTGCCCAGTCCCGGCTGCAGGAAATCAACGCGCAGTTGAATCAGGAGAATGCGGATTTGCGAAGGGATATTGCCGGGATGGAGCGCCAGCTTGAGATCGAACTGGCGGCGCAGGGAAACCTGACTGGCCAGATCCGTGGACTGTCTGAGGAGAATGCGCTGTTAAAGGAAGACCTGGCCTTCTTTCAGACATTGATGGCATCGGGCGCTGATCCCGGGGGAGTCACCGTCAACCGGTTCCGCGTCGAGAGGGATGCTTTGCCGGGGGAATATCGGTACCATTTGCTTATCGTTCAGTCGAAGAAGCGGGTCAGGGAATTCAAGGGGCGGCTGCAATTGATCGTCGATTACGTCGCTGACGGCAAAACTGGCGTGATCACTTTCCCGGCCGAAGGGGACGATGAGAAGGCATATAATTTGCGCTTCAAGTTTTATCAACGGGTGGAAGGTACTTTTACGCTGAAACCCGGTGCGGTTGTTCGAGAGGTACAAGTTCGCGTCATAAAGAATGGGGATTCGACGCCTGTGTCTACACAGGCCACAACCCTTTCGTGATCTGGAGGAAAAATGTTCGGAAACAAGCCAACCAAGCCGCAGAACAGAATCGATAGCCTGGTCGGTGCCGGCACTGTGGTTGAAGGAAACCTCGCGTTTTCCGGCGGGCTACGAGTGGACGGCCGTGTGCGCGGTAACGTGCTTACGGCCGATGACCAGCCGAGCACACTCGTATTGAGCGAAAAAGCCCAGATCGAGGGAGAAATACGGGTGTCGCATGCCGTCATTAACGGAACGGTGATCGGCCCGGTTTTTGGAGCGGAGTACGTCGAACTACAGCCCAAATCGAATGTCACAGGAGATGTGCATTACCGGACTCTTGAAATACAGCTAGGGGCGGTTGTCCAGGGTCGGCTGGTCCACCGCGATGAAGATGGAGCAAAAAAGGTAGTGCCGCTTACGGCGCAAGAGTAACTGCCACCGAAAGCTATACCCGCCGCAAACCCAATTGCTGAATTGTCAGCAGGAGTTATAGATGAATGCAGTAACAGACATGCCTACGCCATTGCTCTTCAGTGATAGTGCTGCCCAGAAAGTCAGGCAGCTGATCGAGGAAGAAGGCAACAATACGCTTAAACTCAGAGTGTTCGTCACTGGTGGTGGATGCTCGGGGTTTCAGTATGGCTTCACTTTCGACGAAGAAGTGAACGAAGACGATGCGACCATGGAGAAGAATGGTGTAACGCTGCTGATTGATGCCATGAGCTATCAGTATCTGGTCGGCGCCGAGATCGACTATCAGGAGGGGATTGAGGGCGCGCAGTTCGTGATCAAGAATCCGAACGCCAGTTCTACTTGCGGTTGCGGCTCATCCTTTTCGGCCTGAGTCCGGAAGAATGGGGTAACGACCGATCTGAAGTAGAGTAAAGAAGCTTGCGCGGCGAGATTAGCTGTTCAGGTGATTGAAACGGGAGCCAGCGCGCTCCCGTTTTTGTTTTACCAGTACTTACGTGGCAGTCGCCTTGCGGTCGGCCATGCGTTTCCCGGAGATCGACGCCGCTGTTAGTCCAGCAAGGCGAGATTGGTATCGTTGAGCATATCCAGCCGACTAAGCAGGGGCGTGGCAGTGGCTTCGAAGGCGACGCGGCGTTCTGGCGTGATCGGTGGACCCGGCGGCAATGCAAGCTTGAGAGGATTGCGCTGCTTGCCATTGACCAGGAACTCGTAGTGCAAGTGCGGACCGCTCGCCAGGCCCGTCTTCCCCACGTAGCCAATTACCTGCCCCTGTTCGACTCGGGCCCCCTTGCGTATGCCGCGCCCGAAACGCGACAGATGTGCATACCGTGTGCCGTATCCGTTTGCGTGGCGCAGGGTGATGAGCTTGCCGTACCCGCCTTTTCGTCCAGCAAACCGGACGGAACCGCTGGCGGTGGCGCGTACCGGC
>DATKYN010000011.1:0-8007 GCA_035528435.1 Burkholderiales bacterium | reverse complement strand
CCAGATACATTTGAACAAAGCCAGCTGCTGTACCAAAACCGATGGCGGATGCTGTGAAATCCGATCTTAACGGGCACTCATCCGGTCCAGCAAGGCAGGCACCCGCATTTCGATTGCCAAATCGGCACCTGGCAGCCGATCATCCCCGTTGCTGTTGTGGACTCTTCGTCGCTGAAGCTTCGACCGCAACGCCGTTGGCAATTCGATGCGGGCGCGATGACACCGCCCCGCTGCCGCCAGGACGTAAAAGCCGTATAAAATGCGATCGAGTCGCAGTTGCATTATTCGGATCGATCTCGCTGCCGGGCGTACCCGGGCATTTTGCATTGTCAGGTTGCGTCGACCGGTATCGGCGCGACGACCAGAATACGTTTCGCACCGACGCACCGCGTCACGCAGGATGAAGATTACGAATCCAGACGCCAGGCACCGCACGTACCAGTGCCTGCAGCGACGTGACGATCGTTACGAATTTCTGAAAACAGGTTTTCAGCAAAAAAAGGGAACGCAAGACAGATGCACGCCACGCTACCCAAGTTGAACCAGTTCCGTTTTCCGGCGATCGGTCGTCGCCGTGTGGAAACACTTCAGGTCAATCTCGGCTACAAATGCAACCAGGCCTGCCTGCATTGTCACGTCAATGCAGGGCCAACACGAACCGAAATGATGGACGAGGCGAACATTCGTACCGTGATCCGGTTTCTGGAGGCGTCGGACGTGGAGACCCTGGATCTCACCGGCGGTGCGCCGGAATTGAACCAGCACTTTCGCGATCTGGTCAGCCATGCCCGCCGGGTTGGCGTAAAAGTGATGGATCGGTGCAATCTCACCATCCTCGAAGAGCCCGGCCACGAAGACCTTGCGGACTTTCTTGCCGCCCAAGAAGTGGAAATCGTAGCGTCATTGCCCTGCTATTCGGAAGAGAACGTTGACGGACAACGCGGTGACGGCGTGTTCGACAAAAGTATTAGCGCGCTGCGCAAACTGAACGATCGCGGCTACGGAGCACCTGACTCCGGACTGACGCTGAACCTGGTCTACAACCCCCAGGGGGCCTCATTACCGCCGCCCCAGCATGCACTCGAACAGCAATACAAGACGCATCTGTTCGACCAGTTCGGTGTGCGATTCAACCAGTTATTTACGCTGACCAATATGCCGATTCAGCGTTTCGGCAGCACGCTGATTTCCAAAGGACAGTTCAACGACTACATGCGCACGTTGCGCGAGTCGTACCGCGACGAAAATCTTGAATCGGTCATGTGCCGGTCGCTGATTTCGGTCGACTGGCAGGGTTTCGTCTACGATTGCGACTTCAATCAAATGCTGGGACTTGCACTGGAGCATGGCAACAATCACAAACCCCGGCTTGAAGACCTGATCGGACAAGACCTCGACGGCAACCCGATCGTTGTCCGGGATCACTGCTTCGGTTGCACCGCCGGGCAGGGGTCGAGTTGCGGCGGCGCGCTCGGCGAAGATTGACGAAAGCCAACCGCTTGAGTAACCCCGGCCGATACTGTCCCCTGCATTACCGATACGCGCCACCTGTGTTCGCGCGCCCGGCACAACTACATGCCGACACCCTGTTAATCGCCGGCGGGCTGTATGGAAACCTTGCCGCCCTGGATGTGATTGGTCGGTTGATGGAGCCGGAAACAACGCTGGTTCTGAACGGCGATTTCAACTGGTTTAACATCTCCCCGGCCGGATTTTCATCAGTCAATACACAGGCAATGCAACATGTTGCCTTGCGCGGCAACGTCGAGACCGAGCTATGCTCCGGTTACGCTGCAACCGACGCCGGCTGCGGCTGCGCATATCCCGACGACGTCGATGATGCACAGGTCGAGCACTCCAACGCCATCATGTCACGTCTGCGCGAGGTCGCATCGCAATTTCCACAACTTGCGGACCAGCTCGGCGCATTGCCGATGCACCTGGTTGCGGAAGTCGGCGGCCTGCGAATCGCCATCGTCCACGGTGACGCCCATTCTCTTGCCGGCTGGGACTTCAACCATACCGCGCTGCACTCCGCGGATAACGAGCAGATGCTGACGAATCTTTTCACACAAGCCAAGGTTGATGTGTTTGCCAGCAGCCACACCTGCCTGCCAGCTTTGCGCAAATTGCAAAATGCAGATCGCTCATTCGCCGTAATCAATAACGGCGCCGCCGGCATGCCAAACTTCGCAGGGACCCATTTCGGTGTCGCGACGCGTATTTCGATCCGCCCGTGCCCGCCAACTGTGCGTCTTTACGGAACACGCATCGGCACTGTCTTTGTAGATGCGGTGAAACTGCACTACGATCACATCCAGTTCGTCGATCAGTTCCTGGCTGACTGGCCTGGCGGTTCTCCAGGCCACGAGTCCTATCATTCACGCATTGTCGACGGCCCGGCATTCTCGCCCGAGATGGCGCTCGGATTGTTGCCCGAACAGCCTGCCAGACGGCGTGCCCGGTAAACCTCGAATACACGAAAGTGAAATAACCCAGTGAGCGCACAAAAGGCAGGCAGCGGTAACGCCCGAACAGCGGGACACAGCAAGAAATTCACCGTTGTCATTGCACTCGTCGCAGTTGTGCTCACGCTGCTGTTGGTCGCTCGAAGCCAGGGCATTGTGATCACCGATTACCTCAGCCTGCAAAGTCTGAAAGCCCAGCAGGAGAGCATTGAAGCGTATTTCCACGCCAACCCGCTCTTGACGGCGGGCATTTATTTCAGTGTTTACGTTCTGGTCACCGCATTCTCCCTGCCAGGTGCAGCGGTGATGACGCTGGCGGGCGGCGCCGTTTTTGGTCTGCTGTGGGGTACGGTGATCGTTTCATTCGCATCTACTATCGGCGCCACCCTGGCATTTCTGGTGTCGCGCTACCTGTTACGCGACATGGTGCAGGCCCGGTTAGGTGACAAACTCAAAGCGATTAACGAAGGCATCGAAAGAGATGGTCCCTTCTACCTGTTTACGTTGCGTCTGGTGCCGCTGTTCCCGTTCTTTGTCATCAACCTGGTAATGGGGCTTACGCCATTGGCGACTCGTACCTTTTACTGGGTGAGTCAAATTGGCATGCTTGCCGGCACCGTCGTATATGTCAACGCCGGAACGCAACTCGCGCGCATCGATTCGCTCGACGGGATTCTCTCACCAGGCTTGATCGCTTCATTCACCCTGCTGGGCCTGTTCCCCCTGATCACGCGCAAGATCGTGGACCGTGTCAAGGCGCAGCGTGTATACGCCCGTTGGCAAAAACCAGCTCGTTTCGACCGCAATGTCGTCGTCATCGGCGCTGGTTCAGCCGGCCTTGTCACCGCCTATATCGGCTCGGCGGTCAAGGCAAAAGTCACCCTGGTCGAGCGCCACAAGATGGGCGGCGATTGCCTGAACACTGGCTGCGTTCCGTCCAAGGCATTGATCCGGTCTGCCAAGTTCCTGTCTCACATCAAACGTTCTGGAGAATTCGGCATTCGCGATGCAACAGCATCGTTTGACTTCAGTGACGTCATGGAGCGGGTGCGCAAGGTCATCGCCGATATCGAGCCTCATGATTCAGTTGAGCGCTACACGGAACTGGGTGTCGAGTGCCTGCAAGGCGACGCGAGGATCGTTTCGCCGTGGGAGGTGGAAGTCACGACACCACAAGGATCACAACGTCTGACAACAAGATCAATCGTTATCGCCGCCGGCGCCCGCCCCTTCGTGCCACCGATTCCGGGGCTCGAAGAAGCCGGGTATCTGACCTCCGACACGATCTGGAATCTGCGCGAATTGCCGGCACGCATGGTCGTCCTTGGTGGCGGCCCCATTGGCAGCGAATTGACTCAATGTTTCGCGCGGCTGGGTTCGAAAGTCACCCAGGTCGAGATGCTCCCAAGAATCCTGATCCGCGAGGACCCCGAGGTATCCGATACGGTGATGCACAGCTTTCGAGACGATGGCGTAACCGTGCTGGTGGAGCACAAGGCGAAGCAGGTCATTGTTGAAAACGGGGAAAAGGTTCTATTGTGCGACGGCCCGGATGGCGAAATCCGCGTGCCCTTCGACGCGATGCTGGTGGCTGTCGGCAGGGTCGCCAATACCACCGGATACGGCCTCGAAGAACTCGGCATCGGCACCGACAGGGCCCGCACCGTCGAGACCAACGAGTTCCTGCAGACCATCTACCCGAACATTTTTGCGTGCGGAGACGTCGCCGGACCATTCCAGTTTACGCACACCGCGGCACACCAGGCATGGTACGCGGCGGTGAATGCCCTGTTCGGCGGGCTCAAACGATTTCGCGCCGATTATTCCGTGATTCCGTGGGCAACTTTCACGGAACCGGAAGTGGCCCGGGTGGGATTGAACGAAACCGAGGCACGCGAGCGGAACATTGCGCACGAGGTCACTGTCTACGGAATTGATGATCTGGATCGCGCGATCGCGGATTCCGAGGCGCACGGAATGGTCAAGGTACTGACAGTGCCCGGGAAGGACAAAATCCTTGGCGTCACCATCGTCGGCGAACACGCCGGCGACCTGATCGCCGAATTCGTACTCGCCATGCGCCACGGCCTGGGCCTGAACAAATTGCTCGGCACCATCCATATCTATCCGACTCTTGCGGAGGCAAACAAGTTTGCAGCAGGCAACTGGAAGAGAGAGCACGCACCGCAAAAGGTGCTGCAATGGCTGAAACGCTATCACACGTGGAAACGCGGTTGATCGTCCGTAAACGGATGCGCTGGTCGTTGGTTTCCAGGGCGTTTGCGACCCGCTTGCACAACGCCTGCTTGCTGTTACTCGCCACTCTGGCTGCCGGCGCCATCGTACCGGCTTCGTCTGCCAATGCCGCCTTCGATCACAGTCATTCTGCGTTCGATGCACTGCTGCAACAGCATGTTGTGCTGATCAGCGATGGTACCGCCAGCCAGGTTGATTACGCCGCATTCCAACGCAAGCGCCCGGCACTGCAAAGCTATCTGGCGGAACTTGCTGCCGTTACACCGCAACAGTACGGCAACTTCAGAAAATCCGAGAAACTTGCTTTTCTGATCAATGCCTACAACGCTTACACCGTCGAATTCATTCTGACCCGCTACCCGGACATCCAGTCGATACGGGATCTCGGATCACTATTCAGCAATGCATGGAAAAAGCGTCTTTTCCCGCTGCTCGGGGAAAAACGCACGCTGGACGAAATCGAGCATGAAATGATTCGAAAACCCGGTGATTTCGATGATCCACGCATCCACATGGCGGTCAATTGCGCATCCATAGGGTGTCCGGCGCTGCGCGATGAAGCGTATGTTGCGCAGCGCCTTGATGCCCAGCTCGACAGCGCGGTTGAAAATTTTCTGCATGACAGCAGCCGCAATCGCGCGGACGAAAAAGCGCTTCGGGTTTCGAAGATTTTCGACTGGTACGCAGAGGACTTCGAGAAGCACTCGGGTTCGGTCGCTGCGTGGCTCGCACAGTACGCCAGCCAACTGAGCGACGACCCGGAGATCCAGAGCGCCGTAACAGCGGGATCGCTTCGAATCCGTTATCTTGATTACGACTGGGCGCTGAACGACCTTCGCGACCCGGACTGACCCGGAGATCGAGATCGTCGCGGAAGGTCAAACAACCCCGGCGCCTGCAACAGACAAGACGCGTTTCCACAGCGTGGCTGTGCCGCCCGCCGCTGACAAGGATGCGGATGCTCTCTCGTTCATAGTGCCGGTTCTGAACGAAGCGGCCACGATCGCCGGGTTTCTCTCATCGCTGCGCGATTGCTGCAAAGAACCTTGTGAAATTATTGTTGTTGATGGCGGCAGCGATGACCATACCGCGGAGTTGGCTCGACCTTGTAGCGATCTTGTAATCGTCTCCCGGCGTGGGCGCGCGATTCAGATGAATGCCGGTGCGCAACAAGCTTCCGGCGCCATCGTCTGTTTCGTGCATGCTGATTCGAAGCTGCCGCGTCACGCGGACCAGTTAATCCGCCAGGCATTGTCGGCCCAACGGCGACAGTGGGGTCGCTTCGATGTGCGCCTTTCCGGCCGCCACCCCCTGCTTCGCGTTGTTGAAATCCTGATGAATGCGCGCTCACGCCTGACTGGAATCAGCACCGGCGATCAAGGCCTTTTCGTGACGCGGGAACTGTTCGAGGCTGCGGGCGGATTTCCGGAAATTGCCTTGATGGAAGACATCGCGGTCAGCCGCGCGCTCAAATCGCACAGCAGACCATTGTGCCTGCGGCAGCGATTGATAACATCCTCACGGCGCTGGGAGAATCACGGCATCGTGCGTACCATCCTCCTGATGTGGAAGCTGCGCTTGCTCTATTTTCTTGGCGCCGATCCGGCGCACCTGGCAAAGCGATATTACGGCCGTGAGAACTAGAATCCAGGTGTTCGCGCGGGCACCGGTCAGCGGCGAGGCCAAGACCCGCCTCATTCCGCGACTGGGTGCGAACGCCGCAGCCCGTCTTCAGATGAAACTGACAGAGCATGCCCTTGCAATTGCCCGGTCGGCCGGTTTCGGGCCTGTCGAATTCAGGGCTATCGAACTCGGGCCTATCGAACTAGGGCCTGTTGAACAAGGGCCTGTTGAACTATGGTGCAGCCCTGACTGCACTCACCCCAGCTTCCAGGCATTTTCCGATCAAGGCATTGTTTTACGTGACCAGGGAAGCGGAAGCATCGGAGAGCGCATGCATCGGGCGCTTCAACACGCCCTCCTCTCTGGTGATTCTGCTGTCCTGATCGGCAGTGACTGCCCGTCACTGACGGCACAAGACCTGAGTAGTGCTGCGCAGGCTTTGGACAAGGAAACGGATTTTTGCTTCATCCCGGCTGAAGATGGTGGCTACGTGCTGATAGCGGCAGCACCGCACGCACTCCGGTCTCTTCCCAGGGTGTTTGAGAACGTCGACTGGGGAACATCGAATGTAATGGCACAAACACGGCAACGCCTGCAAGAAAGCGGACGAACCTGGCAAGAGCTCACACCTCGCTGGGACGTCGATCGCCCGGAAGACTATGACCGGTTGTTGCGCGAACAACCCGACTTGCTCAAGGCAGACCAATGAAACACGCACGCTGGTCACCAATACGTGCCTTTATCGTTGCGGGTGTTGTCGTAACCGGTGTGCTTACCATCGCATTCGCCGACGATACGACTGTTGCGAACGGCACCGTGGACACCGGAGATGCCAACCAGGTGAAGGTCGCTGCGTTCTCCAGTCTGCAGCCTGGCGATGATCTTCCACCCGAATGGGAACCCGTTAGCATCGCCGGCATTCCCCGGCACACCGAGTACACGCTTGCAAGCGTTGACGGCGTCACCGTTTTGCGGGCCGAGGCCGACGCTGCAATGTCGGGAGTGGCACGCAATGTCGATATCGATCCTCAGGCCACCCCGTGGCTGCACTGGCGCTGGCGTATTGCCCGGTTAAACGAAAAATCAGCTCTTCACAGCAAGCAAGGCGATGATTTTCCCGCTCGAATCTACGTGTTTTTCGATTTCGACATCATGCGGCTCCCTTTTTTGGAACGCGTCATTGTCCGGATTGCACGAGCCTTGCATGGCGAGCAACTCCCGCTGGCCGCATTGTGCTATGTGTGGGGCAATGACGATCCGCCGGGCACCACCGCCTGGAGCGCCTATACGAAGCGCGTGCACATGGTCGTCGCATCAAGTGGCGCCGGGCAGGTGGGACAGTGGATAGCGGTGGAACGCAATGTAATCGAAGATTTCAGAAAAGCATTCGGCGAGCCGGTGCCGCGCATCACGGGCATCGCGATTGCAACGGACAGCGACGGAACAGGCGAGAAAAGTCTGACATGGTATGGCGATATCTCGTTCTCCGGACAAGCACAAAAGATCAAATGAAGAAACTTCTGCTCATTGGCGGCGGACACAGCCACGTTGAGGTGATGCGGCGAATTGCGCTGCAACCCGCGAGTGACATCAGTGTGACCGTGGTCAATCCGACCACCCACACACCCTACTCCGGCATGCTGCCGGGGCTGATTGCCGG
>DATKYN010000010.1:0-33456 GCA_035528435.1 Burkholderiales bacterium | reverse complement strand
ATGCGTTGAGCTAACCGATACTAATTGCCCGTGCGGCTTGATCCTATAGCCTTGTGTATTGGACACACAGGTTAATGGGCGCTTGCCAGGACTTGGCAACAGCAATCCAGACAACCCAAGACTTCTTCCAGTTTGTTAAGTGCAAAGAATCAAAGCTTTGCCTGGCGGCCATAGCGAGGTGGTCCCACTCCTTCCCATCCCGAACAGGACCGTGAAACGCCTCAGCGCCGATGATAGTGCGAGGTATACCGTGCGAAAGTAGGACACTGCCAGGCTCCAATCAAGTAAACGCCCCTCCCGGGTTTCCCGGCGAGGGGTTTTTGCTTTATGGGTACCGTATTGTGTGTCCTGCTTGAGGCATGACAACACGCGCGCACCGAAGCGCATCGCTTAAGGCACCCAGTGCCAGTGCATTTACAGGGCCACGCTCAGGATGTGCGCTTGTTGCGGTGGACACTCACCGGCGTGAGCCGGTTAGTGGGAGCCAAAGTAGGACACTGCCAGGCTCCAAAACGAAAAAGCCCACCCCCAAAAAGGGTGGGCTTTTTTATTGTTACTTTGACTCGCGCCGAAGCCGCTCCATGACAACACGTGGGACGCAGTCAGTGCGAAGCGAAGACCGGTGTCAGGGTATTACTGCATTCCAGAGCGGGGGCGCACCTGTTGTTCCAGTTTTCGAAACCGGGGTTTCGAACTCAGATCTTTGACCAACCCGGTTCGTCGCGATCGAGTAGCCGTTTCAGTGCTTCAAAATGCAGTAGCGACTGCTGGCGCTCGCCACCAATCTGTTCTGCGACATATTTTGCCTGCGACTCGGGAACCTGCTTGAGTTTTCCACCGGTTGATTGTGCGAGCACCTGCACCATGCAGGACCGTTCGACGTAATACAGGTCGTCAAACGTATAGGCGATGTTGTCGCCACAGACCATTACACCGTGGTGCTGCATAAACACAATGTCGGCATCGCCGAGCGCGTTTGCAATACGGTCGCCTTCATTGGCATCCAGAGCGGCACCGCCGAAATCACGATCGTAACCAACGCGGCCATGGAAACGCATCGCGTTTTGGTTGGCGCGCAGATCAAGCTCAGCGCCATCGAGTAATGTCAGTGCTGTCGCATAGGGCATGTGCGTGTGCAGCACGACCTTCTTCTGCTTCGAGATGTGAACCCGGCTGTGGATAAAAAACGCGGTTGGCTCGACCGAGTGCTTGCCGTCTACTACATTTCCTTCGGCATCCACAGTGCATATATCCGCCGGCGTCACTTCAGACCAGTGCAGGCCCTGCGGGTTGATCAGAAAGAGATCTGATTTGCCGGGCATCTCGATGCTGAAGTGATTACATACACCCTCGTTCAGATTCATTCGCGCGGCCAGGCGCAATGCCGCGGTGAGGTCGACTTTTGCCTGTGTAACCGGGTCAAAGCGTTTCATGTTTCTCCCCAATGGATTCAGGTGGTGTTATCCAACTATTGTAACCATCGTACGGGTCGTAAATCCATAACCAGCTCGGAAGACTCCGGAGTTTCGGGCGTTACGCGTGCCCTGGATGTCCGGCTGTGGGCGTTCATAAAGGTTCTACTTGTAACCAGATCGTGACTGGGCCGTCGTTGGTCAGACTGACCTGCATGTCGGCACCAAATTGCCCTGTCGACACCTCAGGGTGCAATGCACGGGCTTTGGAGACGAAATGATCGAATAATGTGCGGGCTTCAGCTGGCGCAGCGGCCCGCGTAAAGCTCGGCCGTGTGCCATTACGTGTGTCGGCGGCCAGAGTAAACTGCGGCACCAGCAACAGGCCGCCGTTAATATTGGCCACGTTGAGGTTCATCTTGTTGTCGCAGTCGGAAAACACGCGGCAGGCAAGCAGGCGGTTGAGCAACCGGTCAGATGAGACTCGATTGTCGCCGCGCTCTGCACAAACCAGGACGACCAATCCGCGGCCAATCGCGCCGATCGTTTTTCCTTGCACCGCAACGCTGCCACTTATGACACGCTGGAGCAGAGCGATCATGTTGTGAGATCGGTCTGAATGAGACGGACTTCAGGGACCATGGCGAAACTCCAACGGGCGTCAGGTATTAGAGAATGCCTGTGTGGGCGTTACGAGGTGTCATGCGGCGAAAGCGGGCGAACCGGTATTGGAGTGTTTATGCTCGGGGCCAGATCGTGCCAATGGGATCACTCCAGCCATGGCTTTAGAGACAAACTGGGCGTCACAGTAAGCGAGCGTTGGTATGGGGCGCAAGACCCTTCGTTATAGCCTGCAGCGTCCTTGCTCTTGCATTGAGGGCATTCCGGTGGGGATGCCGAGGCCAACCGTTTCCGCGAGCTTTGATCAATTGCGTTTGAAAGCGATGTGTTGCGATCACCGCACCGGGGTAATGCCGGACGGGGGTTGCCGTGCCGGCAATAGTATTTCGCGGATGATGCCACCTTGCTCGATAACGACTCCATTCGCCGTAACACGCTGCAACGCATACGTGCCGTCTATCAGATCTCCCGCCTTGAATGACATCGCGGGCTGGTCGTCGACTGACAACAAGGCAACGCCCTTGTTTTCCCCTCCTTGTGCGATCACTCCGACCACGGTGATATTGGTGCCGGTCGTTGAAACAGCGCTTGAGCCGAACAAGCCTGCGATGGGCGCCACATTCATGGTTTGTGTACGTGCCGAACGATCCGTCGTCGGAACCACGACGAGTTTCTCCTGTGTTCGGAGCGGCGTTGCGAACTGGATCACCCAGTAGGTCGCGGTCGCGGCAATCCCGATCAATAACAGCAGATTCAATATCCGTTGCTGCGACTTCGTCACTGCATATCTCCCGCCAACATTCAATGGACCCTGGCCAGCGCCGGTTATTAGTGGCGTCCTGGTTTGAGCGGCACAACCTGCATGACCGCGCCCCCGGCACTGCCACAATGCGATTATTCAATGCACGGGACAGCCTCGCAAGCTTAAAGCGCTGTTGTCGGCGGGGGAATGGCAGAACAGCGTGACTCACCGACGTATTTTGGAACGTAATCGCGCGGCATTTGCATCGGGCGTTGTTGTGCTGGAGGTATTGCGCGCAAACTATCGTGTATTTGCGCAGTTGTCACCAATTGGCGACATGAGCGCGGTTTGGATGGAGCTGCGGTGAACCCTTTGCTCGCACATTTATCAGCGCAGACGCTGTTGCCGGGAACGCCCAGAACCTGCTTCCTGTGAGAAACTACGGGCTTGGCGGAGGGAATGATGAGCAAGACCGACAGTAAAGGCTTTACCCTGATAGAAGTCATGGTGGTGGTTGTCATCCTTGCGGTGCTGGCAGCATTGATTGTTCCGCGTGTGGTTGGCCGTACGGACGAGGCCCGCGCAGTTGCCGCGAAGCAGGATATCGCGGCGATCATGCAGTCACTCAAGCTATACCGGATTGACAACAGCCGTTACCCGACCAATGCGCAGGGGCTAGAGGCGCTCGTGTCGCGCCCGACGACAGAACCGCAACCCGGCAACTGGAAGAGCTACCTGGACAAACTGCCCAAGGATCCGTGGGGGAGTACCTACCTGTACCTCAACCCCGGGGTGCATGGTGACATCGACGTATTTTCCCTTGGTGCAGACGGGCAACCTGGTGGTACGGATGCAGATGCCGACATCGGTTCCTGGGACTTGTAGCTGGGTGTTTTTTCGCGCAACCGGGTCGGCTCAGGCCGCATGCGGTTCGTGACAAGTTTGACCAAATTTGCCGTGTTGGTCCCGGGCACGCGTACGGGTTCAATACTACGATCGAGTTTCAAGAAGGCGCCACGGCGCGGGCGCGGATTTACACTTCTTGAATTGCTGGTCGTGATTGTCATACTCGGCATTGTCGCCGGAATGGTGTCGCTATCGATCGCGCCCAGCGAGAACCGGCGTCTAACAGAGGAATTGGACCGTCTCGCCGCCTTGTTCAGGCTTGCACATGATGAGGCGCGCGTAGCAGGGCAGGTTATTACCTGGCAGGCAGACGCCACCGGATATCGATTTGTCGTTTCTGATGGCGAGCGCGGTGAAATGGCATCGGATGATCCTCTGCGTGCCCGGCCTTGGCCGTTTGAGGTGTCAGATGTCGTTGCCCCTGAAATTGTGTTTGGCCGTGAGCCACTGATGAGCCCGGTGCGCGTACAAATTGCTACCCCAACACGCATGGTGATCATGGATATCGACGCATTCGGTGAATTGACGGTGGTGCAATGACCGAGAAGGGATTTACGCTGGTCGAAGTGCTGGTTGCGCTCGCAATCGTCGCGACCGCACTCATGGCCAGTTTGCGGGCGGTTGGCGAAATGTCGGCTACGTCGAGAGAGCTGGAACTGCGGTTGTTGGCAGATATGTCGGCGCAAAACCGGATCGCCATGGTGCGAGCGGCGAAACAATTTCTGCCGGTTGGGAAAAGCAGTTCTTCTTGCCCTCAAGGCAAGATCGAGTTCGTTTGCCATGAGGAAATCAAGTCGACACCAAATACGCTGTTCCGGAGAATCGAAGTGCGTGTTTACATTGAAGGTGATGACGAACATTACTACGCTGAGGTGATCGGCATATTCGCGAATGAGGCAGGCGCATGACCACGCGACGATCTGGCGGTTTTACTCTGGTGGAAATGCTTGTTGCCGTATCGTTGCTGGGGCTGCTCGGCATTATTTCATGGCGCGGGCTGGACCATGTAATCGACCAGCGCGCGCGAATCAGCCAGCAGGACGCGCAAGTTGCAAGACTGGTCCGTGCCATTGCCCAGATTGAACGCGATATCAATGAGAGACTTTCTGACGCCCTGCTTGTTGCGCCAGACGGATCATCGATTGCATTGCCAGGATCCATGACTATTGCTGCCGATGATGAATCGCATCAGCGCGTAACGATTCTGCGGCGGCATCCCGACCGCGCCGGGACGGTGAGGACGTCGTATCGACTTGATCAGGGTCAGTTGGTTCGTCTTTCGGTTTCCCGGGAGTATGCTCAGCCTGACCGCGTGCTGTTGCTGCGAGACATCGCTGCCTTCCGGACAAGACTGTTGTCGCAAAGTGGCTGGCAGGATGTGCGTGAGCTTCAGGACGCTCGCGCGCTCGCCATAGAAATCTCTATCGAGCGTGACAACGGAGAGCGCTACACGAAGATCATGCCACTATGAAAAGTGAGACCGACCAAGCGATGGCGACCAAACAGTGTGGAGCGGCCGTTGTGATGGCAATGCTGGTTGTTGCAATCACCGCAATCATGGTGACGGGTGTGTTTCATCGACAGAGCATCATGGCCCGCACACTGGAAAATGCGATGGCGGCGTCCCAGGTGCATTGGCTGATGGCGGGCGCGGTCGATTGGGTTCGTGTGATCCTGCGAGAGGACGCGCGCGCATCGACTACCGATCACCTGGCAGAGCCGTGGGCGGTAGCGCTCGCGCAAACCCGGTTAAACGACGATGAGCGGGACCCGGCGTGGTTGAGTGGCATGATTGAGGACGGGCAATCGCGTATCAATCTTCGCAATCTGGTAGGTGCCCAGAGTCCGGTCGCATCCGAAGTTGCTGTGTTGGCTCGGCTACTGACAATTGTTGGCGAGAACGGCCGGTTGGCCGATTCGATTGCCGAGGTTGTCCAATTGGCGTTTACCCCGGCTGAGAGCAGCACGTCAGGTGCATGGGCGCTGCCGGCAACGATCGACGATATCGAGTTCGGAGAACAGCGCATTCGCCTTGCGATCAGCAAGCTTCGGCCCTACGTGATCGTGTTGCCGGTCCCTACACCAGTCAACGCCAATACCGCACCAGCGGAGGTCCTGGCGGCCAGGTTCCGCGAACTCTCCCTGGCCGACGCGCGGCGGCTTGTTGCAAGCCGTGATCGTGCTGCCTTCAAGGACGTTGCCGACGTGACGTCGCGTCTGAGCGATGTGGTTCTGATAGTGGATGCCGGCAAGATCGCTGTCGCCAGTCGTTACTTTGTACTGGAGGGCAGCGTCGAGTTTCGCCGGGCACGGCTGCGCCAGACAGCCTTGCTAAAGCGGGAGCCGGGGCGCGTAGATATCGTCTGGCTGCGCGAGGTACGGGCATGAGATTACGCGCATGGCTGCCACCCCTTGCGGAGTTACGCAATGATTCTGTGGTGACGTTTGAGGTGCTGGATAAAGACAGACAGGTACAGCATCGCGACACGTCCCGGATCAGCGAGCTGCCAAAAAATGTTGAATGCGAGCTCGTTTTTCACCCCGTTGACGTGGTGCTGCTCGAAATTCGCCCGCCAAAGTTGCGCGGTTCGAAGCTGGCCGCGGCCCTGCCGTCACTGGTGGAGGAACGGCTGATCGGGAATGTGGACGATATTCACGTTGTTGCGACACCAGTTGCGCCAGACGGAACGGCCGTGGCGGCGGTGGTCGATCGGGCGCTTTTACGCCGCGCCCTGGATGTGTTTACGCGCCAGAAGCGACGTGTGTTGGCGGCTGTGCCAAGTCCGTTTGCACTTGCTTTTGATTCTCAGCGATGGCGCGTACGCATACGCGACGGCGCGGGCAGTGTGCGCAGCGGGCCGGTGTCAGGCGTAACGTTCAGTGGCGGCGAAGAGGTGCCAATAGAATTGCAGTTGCTGATCAAACACGCTATTGCAACCCCGACGGTACTCGAAGTAGATGGCGATTGTGATACAGAAACATGGAGCCGGACGCTGGGAACCACCGTTACGCAGGTTCCGCCTGACTCGCGCGCCCCGGCAGTAACTCTTGATCTGCTTCAGTATCAGTTTTCCCCGGGCGTTACAGACTGGCAAGGATGGCGCTTTCCGGCAGTACTCGGGCTTGTCCTGCTATTGGTCATGCTAGTTGGCCTGAATGTGCACGCGTGGAAGCTTCGTAGCGACGAATCGGTTCTGCGCGAGGGAATGGTCTCGATTGCGCAGGAGGTGATTCCGGGGGTTTCGGCCGTGCTTGATCCAATGGCGCAAGTGCAACAACGCGTCGAACAACTGCGCAGCGGCGCAGGAATCAACAATGCAGAGTTCTTGTCTCTTGCCCTGGCACTGGGCAAGATCGTAGACGTCGACGCGGTGCAGACCATGGAATATCGGAATCGATCTCTGAGTGTTGAGTTTGTCTCCTCTCAGATCGATGCGGAAGCGAAGCGGCAGGACATCGTTTCACGGGCTTCTGATATCGGCCTCGATATCCGGTTTGTTGGCGGCCGGGCGGTTGTGCAGCGCCGGGGGGGCGCATGATAGCGCAGCGCCTGAGTGCCTGGTGGATGGGACTTGCGCGTCGCGAGCGTGTGATGGTTCTGATCGCTGCGAGCGTGGTGTTGCTCGGAACACTGTACGCTGCTGGCATTGAACCTGCATGGACTGCGCGGGCACGCCTGGCAGAAGAGTTGCCGCGTCTTCAGGCTGAGCTGGTACAACTCGAAGCACTGCGTACCGAAGCAAAACGGCTCGCCGGGCAAGATGGCGTCGGTCAGTCGTTTGATTCATTGCTGACAGCGGTCGAGCAGTCGACCTTACGCGCTAATCTGTCCGCAGTGGTGCGCGCGGATGATGCGAACACGGTATCGGTTACGGCCAACGATGTGCCGGCGGCGGCCTGGTTCGCGTGGCTTGAGGCGTTTACACGGGAATCGCGAACAGCAGTCATGGTTGCCAGCGCCCGTCGGGCCGAGACCCCTGGCCGGATTGATGCTTTCGTAACGTTTCGCGCGGGTGCAAACTAGATATGCGGCGAGTGCGCTTGTGGGGGGTGTTGCTTGCGACGCTGGCTGTGATTGTTACCGTGGCGTGGTTCGCCCCGGCGACGTGGCTTGGAAACGTTGTTGCCGAACATAGCCGCTTTCGCCTGGTCTATCCCAGTGGCACGCTTTGGAGCGGCTCAGCGGTTTTGGGGATTAGCGATGGCAAAACGACGCGCGTGCTGCCGGGCAGGGTTGCCTGGCGGGTCCGCTGGAAGGAATCAATGTATGGCAGGTTGGGCTTGGCAATCGAGCATGGTACGGTCGAACAGGCAATCAGAGTCAGTTACGATGGACGCATGATCCAGTTGGGTGCGGGCAAGGCATTATGGCCGGCAGCGATGCTGGAGGTACTGGGTACGCCCTTCAATACGATCTCGCCAGGCGGACTTTTGCGCATTCGTTGGACCGAATCGCGACTGTCGAGCGAAGGGTTCGACGGCACCGTACAGGTCGATTGGGATGACGCGCAGTCTGCCCTTTCACCAGTCGCCCCGCTGGGCGATTTCCGCGTTGTGGTAAATGCCACCGGCAGGCAGGGAAATGCAAGGCTGACAACGCTGCGTGGGCCGCTGTTGCTCGAAGGGCAGGGTCAGATGGAAGATGGCAAATTTCAGTTCTCCGGAACGGCGGACGCGGAACCGGAGATGCGTTCCAGGCTGAACGGTCTGATCGGGGTGCTGGGCCCGCGATCGGGCCAGCAAGTGCTGCTGAACTGGGAGTACCGTACTTGACGCGTGACGTAAACGGCAATGACCGTCCACTCTTGTGGAAAAACGCCCGGACTGGTGGGTCTGCCGTCATATGCGGTCAATGGCTAGCAGCATGACCACCACAAACCATGGATCGATGGCACTTCGGACTGCTCCACGCCGTTCGCAAGTGCCGTTGATGGTCAATCCGGGGCAATTTGATCGTCTGCGAGGCCGATGCAAAGGCGTGTTCGGCGTACTGCGTGTTTTCCTGTGTCTGTTGATGGTTATTGCCTGCCCGGCTGTTGCCGAGGAGCGGGTTGCGCTGAATTTCGTGAATGCCGATCTCGACGCGGTGGTCAGGGCTATCGGCCATTACACAGGACGCACCTTTGTTGTCGATCCGCGCGTCAAAGGCACACTAAACCTAACCTCGGAAAAGCCACTAAACCGCAGTCAGGCCTTGTCCGCGCTGACTTCCGCACTTCGCTTGCAGGGATTCGCCATTGTCGAGGTCGGTGGTATTTCTCGCGTCGTTCCGGAGGCCGACGCCAAGTTTCAGGGTGGCGAGGTCGATTCGGCGCGGGTTCCGCGAAGTGTGCGCGGAGATCAGGTGGTGACCCACGTATTCCGGTTGCGCTACGAGTCTGCGGCCAACGTGCTGCCGGTGATCCGGCCATTGGTGCCCCCCAACAATCCTGTTATCGCCTACGCGGGCAGCAACGCGATCGTGGTGACGGATTACGCGGACAATTTGCGCCGAATCGAGAAAATAATCGCCGCCATCGATGTCGATACACCCACGGGGACCGAAATCTTTTCCCTCGATCATGCTATTGCGTCCGATATGGCATTGCTGGTCGCGCAACTGACTGACCAGCAAGCGACGCCTGGTGCTGCACCCGATCCGAACGAAAGGGTTACCGTGCTCGCAGACCCGGTAACGAACAGCTTGATCATCAAGTCGAAGAGCGCATCCCAGATTTCGGCCGTCAGAAGAATCGTTCAACAGCTCGACCGGCCTGGCCCCGCTGGTGCCGGTGTGCACGTGGTTTCTTTGAAGAATGCCGAAGCCGAGGCGCTTGCCGAGGTTCTGACCCAGATACCAACCGGAGGTGAAGGCTCTCAAGGAGACGCCTCACAGGGTGGGGCGCCCAGACGCAACACCGGAGCGGCGTCGAACGGGGCGCAGGTGGGTCAGGAGCGCGCAACCGTGGTTGCAGACGTTGCGTCGAACTCCTTGATCATATCGGCAACCGAAGCGGTGTATCGTCAGCTGCGCAAAGTCATTGACCGTCTCGATGAGCGCAAAGCACAGGTCTTCATCGAATCACTGCTGGTGGAGGTGCAGACCGACCAGGGTGCCGAATTCGGGATTCAGTGGCTGGGCGGACTCGACAACATCGCTGATGGTGGAACCAGTGCCGTTGGCGGCACCAACTTTGGCGACGCATCGCAGAATATTGTCAGCGGCGCGCAGAACCTCGGTAACCTCGGCCAGGGACTCAATCTCGGCGTCATCAGCGGGCAAGTCACGATTCCCGGTCTTGGTGCGATAACCAATCTGAATTTTCTCGCGCGCGCGCTCGAAGAGCGTGCCGACGCCAACATCCTCTCCACGCCGAACATCCTCACGCTCGACAATGAGGAAGCAACGATAATCGTTGCCGAGAACGTGCCCTTCGTTACCGGGTCCTACGCCAACACCGGTTCAACAACGCCAGGTGTTAATCCGTTCCAGACCATCGAGCGACAGGACGTCGGGCTGATTCTGAAAGTCAAGCCGCAGATCAGCGAAGGCGGCACCATCCGCATGAGCATCTATGAAGAGGCCTCTGCAGTAAAGGAAGGAGCTGCGTCCAATGGCGGCATTATCACCACCAAGCGATCGGTCGAGACGGATGTATTGATCGATGACGGTAGCATCATTGTGCTGGGTGGTCTGGTGCAGGATCAGATCGCCACTATCGTTGAGAAAGTGCCGGTTCTGGGAGATATTCCGTTGTTCGGGCATTTGTTTCGTTATGAAACACGGCTGAGCAAAAAAACGAACCTGATGTTGTTTCTGCGCCCGTACGTAATTCGAAGCGCGGACGACTCACGCGCACTCACCGTTCAGCGCTACGACATGATGCGCCGGCTTGAAAAGGAGTCGACTCCCGAGCCACATTTTGCCTTGCCCTCGTTCGAAGGCCCGATCCTTCCGGAAATCGATCTCGGACAAAGTGAGGCACAAGACGCGGCACCTGCGCAGGCGTCGCCGCCACCGCAGTGAGCCAACACGTACCGTATACCTTCGCGCGCTCGCAGCGGGTTCTGCCAGCAGGCGAACGCGACGGGGCTTTGTTGCTATGGGTGACGGATCGTACCTTGCCTGCCGCGATCACCGAACTCAGACGCTCACTGGCACGTGACCTGACGCCCGTTCTGGTAACCGACGCCCAATTCGAAGACGGTTTGCGCGCGGCTTACGTAGACGGCGGAGGTGGGGCTGCATCGGTAGTGGATGAAGTCGAGAGCGAAGTCGATCTGGATCGGCTGATGCAGGATATTCCCGATGTGGAAGACCTTCTGGACGAGAAAGATGATGCGCCGATCGTGCGCATGCTCAACGCGATGCTGTCCCAGGCCGTGCGCGAGGGTGCGTCCGACGTGCATGTCGAGCCTTTCGAATCCTACTCCGTGGTGCGCTACCGCGTGGACGGTACGCTGCGAGATGTCGTGCGCCCGCGCAGCGCGCTGCATGCGGCGTTGATATCACGGATCAAGATCATGGCCAATATGGATATTGCCGAGAAGCGGCTGCCCCAGGACGGGCGTATCATGCTGCGACTTGGCGGCCGGCCGATTGATGTGCGGGTGTCCACCTTGCCGGCGGCGCATGGCGAACGTATCGTATTGCGGTTGCTGGACAAAGAGCGAGGATCCCTCACGCCGGAAAAGCTTGGAATGGCGTCCGATACGCTAGCGTCATTTTCGGAGTTGGTGCGGCAAAGTCATGGCATTGTCCTGGTGACTGGCCCGACCGGCAGCGGCAAGACGACGACCTTGTATGCCATGCTGTCGCGGCTTGATACTCAGACCACCAACGTCCTGACGGTGGAAGATCCGATTGAATACGATTTACCGGGAATCGGGCAGACGCAGGTCAATCCACGCATCGAGATGACGTTTGCAAGAGCTTTGCGGGCTATTCTGAGGCAGGATCCCGACGTCATCATGATTGGCGAGATTCGCGATCAGGAAACGGCGCAAATCGCTGTTCAGGCGTCATTGACCGGCCATCTGGTGTTGGCGACCCTGCATACCAATGATTCGATATCGGCCGTGACGCGATTGCTGGACATGGGCATAGAACCCTTCCTTCTTTCATCGACCTTGCTCGGCGTGATGGGGCAGAGATTGTTGCGAAAACTTTGCTCCGAGTGCCGTGAGCAAGGAGATGACGGTAACTGGCATGCGCGTGGATGTCCGGCATGTGCGAACACCGGCTACGCCGGCCGCACTGGCGCCTACGAATTGCTGCGTGTCGATGAATCGATGCGGCAGGCTATCCATGCGAAGGAGGCCGAGAGCAGGCTTCGCGCGCTTGCGATGGAACGGGGTTTTCGATCGATCCGCGACGATTGCGGGCGCTGGTTGACCGACGGCACGACGTCTCTGGAGGAAGTCACGCGCGTTTCGCGCGAACAGTAGCGTCGAGATGACAACTTATCGTTTCGAAGCGGCGCGCCAGTCGGGAAGTGTCGAAAAAGGGGAGGTCGACGCTGACAGTGCGCGAGCAGCGCGCAGCCAACTGCGGGCGCGCGGGTTGGTGCCGATCTCGGTGCAAGCGAAAGACGATGATGTATCGAAAGCTGGCGGAGGATCGCGCTATCGTTTGAGTGAAGCCGATCTTGCTCTTGCCACACGCCAGCTTGCCAGTTTGCTGACTGCGGGTTTGCAGCTGGATGTCGCGCTGGCTACGTTGGTCGAGCAAGCCGAGGAAGACGGGCAGCGAGACATCTTCCGGTCAGTGAGAGCGGATGTTCTCGCCGGCCATCGATTTGCAGAAGCGCTTGAGCGCCACCCTCGGGTCTTCCCGCGAGTGTACTGTGCAACCGTTGCGGCTGGTGAGCAGGCCGGCAGTTTCGGCATCGTTCTCGAACGCCTTGCGCAATATCTTGAAGACCGGCAAGCGCTGCGCGGCAAATTGATTGCTGCCGCGACGTATCCCGCCATCGTCACTCTGATCGCATTTGCCATCGTTATTTTCCTGATGACCTACGTCGTTCCGCAGGTGGTGCAGGTGTTCGAGCAAACGCGCCAGGCACTGCCGTTGCCAACCCGGGTGTTGCTGGCTACCTCGGCGGTACTACGCGATTATGGGTTGTGGATTCTGTTGGCCTGCGCAGGAGCGGTTTATGCGCTGCGCAGCGTGCTGCGACAAGAGGCGCCAAAAGCGGCATGGGACCGGGCATTGTTGCGTCTGCCGCTATTAGGGCGCATTTTTCGCGGTATTGACACAGCGCGGTTTGCATCCACGCTGGCCATGCTTAGCGAGGCGGGCGTGCCGATGTTGCGCGCACTCGCCGCCGCTGAAGCGACGCTGTCGAACACGCTCCTTCGTGCCGCATCGGCGGACGCCATCGAGCGGGTGCGCGAAGGTGTCGGGCTGGCACGTGCCCTATCCGCGACGCGGGCTTTTCCGCCCGTATTGGTCCGCCTGATCGAAGTCGGTGAATCCACAGGCGATCTTCCCAAAATGCTGGCACATGCGGCGCATATCCAGTCGCGTGAAGTCGAGCGGCGTGCCAGCGCAGTTGCGACGCTTGCCGAACCGTTACTGATCCTGGTAATGGGCGGCGTTGTACTGGGTATCGTTCTGGCTGTTTTGCTGCCGATTATCGAAATCAACCAGCTCGTTCGCTAGGTTCACCCGTGTCCAATCCCGGGCACACTTCATTGCTTGCCTGTCGTTTATATTTCAAGTAATGTTGAAATATGAAACACATGAACGCTGCGCGCGCACTGGCCGCGCTGGGGCATGAATCACGGCTGGCAATTTTCCGGATGCTCGTGCAGGCGGGGCCTGACGGGGTGGCGGCCGGAGCAATTGCGCGGCAGCTCGATCTCGCTCCGAGTGCCTTGACGTTTCATCTGAAGGATCTGACCCATGCCGAGCTGATCGAATCCCGTCCGTCGGGACGATTCGTAATCTATTCGGCACTGTTTCCCGCTATGGCGGGTCTGGTGTCGTATCTCACCGAAAATTGCTGCGATGGCGCGCACTGCAGTGCCACTGAGCCGCGGCGTCACAAGCGTCGTTCGGTCGCGGGCAAGCACGTTCGAGCCACACCCTCTCGGCGCAAGGTGACAGGAAACCGGAACCGTAATGGCAAACCCAGGAGCAGAAAATGAAACGCATGCATATTCATGTCGCCGTGAGCGATCTTGCCACGAGCATTGGCTTTTACTCCAATCTGTTCAAGGCTGAACCGAGCGTTGTCGAGACAGATTACGCGAAATGGATGCTGGACGACCCTCGGGTCAATTTTGCAATTTCAGCGCGCGGCATCTCGCCGGGCCTTGATCATCTGGGTATCCAGGTCGACTCGGCTGGCGAGTTGGGGGAGATCCACGATCGTCTCGATGCGGCTGGCGAAGCCATGCTGTCGCAGGAAGCGACGACGTGTTGCTATGCCCGTTCCGACAAGCATTGGGTCACCGATCCACAAGGACTGGCATGGGAAACGTTTCATACACTTGGTTCGGCGCCGACGTTTGGCAGTGGCCGCGATGCGTTGAGTGAAGACAATGCGTGTTGTGCGCCGGAGGCGCCATCGCTCGCAGCTCAAAACTGTTGCGCATCGGGTGACTCGTGACAAGCAGGGTTTTCAATGTGCTGTTTCTGTGCACTGGTAATTCGGCTCGCAGCATCATTGCAGAGAGTGTGCTGAACCACCTCGGTGACGGTCGACATCGCGCGTTCAGTGCCGGCAGCTTTCCCGGCGGCAAAGTCAATCCGTTGGTTCTGGCATTCCTCGCGCAACAGGGGATACCGACCACAGAAGCGCGTAGCAAGAGTTGGGATGAGTTTGCCTCGCCCGGCAGTGTAGCGCTGGATTTCGTCATTACCGTGTGCGACGACGCAGCCGGCGAAGCGTGTCCAGTGTGGCCGGGTCAGCCAATCACGGCCCATTGGGGTGTCGAGGACCCGGCGCGTTTTATGGACGCGCCTGACAGGGCCCGCATAGTCATTCACGAAGTCTTTCATACACTCTATCGCCGCATTCAGTTATTTTTAAGCTTGCCCGTGTCGAGCCTGGACCGACTGGCATTGACTGCTGCAGTGCGCGAAATCGGCGCAGAGAAACAGCTCGCAAAACAGTAGTGTCAAGAGTGACGGTCAAGCGCACTATCGGGTGTTCGGCTTGCCCTGTTCTGCAGCATCGAGAGCTGTTCAGCTTGTTACGTGCGCTTGTGGTCGGTATCGGCTTACGGCGCACAGCATATGCTCGCGCTCATGTCGTGCGCATCGTCGGACCGCTGTTCGCCTGGGTCGCCGGTCGTGCTCGGGAATCGCTCGCGGGATGACGTCAACGACATACAGATAGTGCGATATGCTCAATGTGCCTGTTGCCCGCAGTGGTGCGCGGCCCTTGGCGAATGGCCTGGATGGCGTGTGCCCGCCGCATCTGTTTGGCTTGGTGCGCACGGGCTTGCGAATGCCGACGTTCATCTGAAGCTACGAGAGTGAGGAGTTGCTATGCCTGACACACAAGCCGATTACAGCCGACTTGTCGCTGACCTTCAACTGCTGTTGAAGCTGCGCAGCATTTGTATCGGGATGAAATTGTTCCGGACCACGGAGGAAATGGAGGCGGTTGCCGGTATTCGTCGGCCAAAATCAATCCACACGACGGATCAGATCGTGGCGCAGGCAACCCGTCTCGGGTGGACTGTGGGTATTACCGGCGACGATCTGGTTGGCGAGCAATGCAGGGCCGTCGTGGGGCTTGGCAAGGCCGATGCCGAATGGCAGTCAGGCAAGCACATGACCGGTGTCTGGTTCGCTTCGGATGCCGATTCAGCGCGCCACCAGGCCGCGATGCATCTCGTGCCGCGTCAACAATTCTCTGCGCTCGCGGTATCCCCACTGGCGAGCGGGCGTCTTGATCCGCCCGATATCGCGCTGTTCTATGCCACGCCGGGTGCGATGATTTACTTCATCAACGGCCTGCAGTGGTCGGGCTACAAGCGGTTCGACTGGAGCGTAGTCGGGGAATCCGCGTGCGCCGATTCATGGGGCCGGGCGCTCAAACTCGGTGAGCCAAGTCTTTCGATTCCGTGCTTTGCGGAGCGGCGCTATGGCGGCGTGCTCGACGACGAGATGCTGATGGCGCTGCCCGTTCACCATTTGCGTAAGGCGATTGTTGGCATGCAGGCGCTGTCAAAGAACGGATTCAGATACCCGTTTGCCCAATACGGCATTCAACAGGACGTGCGCGCCGGAATGGCGGTGAGCTACCCCGATCGGACGAAACACGCCAAATAGGTGGTCCGTGGCTGGACCGCTGTTTTCGATCCGACAGGGTACGCCGCGAAAGCGGCGTTGACCCCTATCCATCCCGGGCCGTAAAGTAGTGGTCGTTAATGGATTTTGCCAGATGATATCTGGATCCTGCACAGGAGATGGTCATGGAAACTGCGGAACGGGAACAGGTGCACAGCCAATCTCGCTATGAGCAACGAGCGCGCTATGTCTGCAACGAGAACGGGTTTGCTTTTTCCTACCCATCTGTTCCGGTTTTGCAGTTCAAAGCCGAGCACGATCGCGTCGTTGATCCGGACGCACCGACCGGGGTGGTCATGCTCGATGCTAGCCACATACTCGGTACCGCCTACCCGGCAACCACGCCGACGCTGTTGTGCCGTTATGTTCGATTGCGCGCCGGAGAGCAGTTGACGCAAACCTATGCTGCGTCTGGAGAAGTCTGCTACGTGATGTCCGGCAGCGGCGAGAGCAAAAGCGGGGAGGACCGCCTGTTCTGGAAGCAAGGCGATGTGTTTTGCCTGTCCGGTGGTGTTCCAACCACTTATCGCGCTGAGCAAGACACCTTACTGTTCAACGTCACGGACGAACCACTGCTGGCTTTTGCCGGTGCGCGTGCGCCGGATAACAGCAGGGCCGCGGTAGAAGCCGTTGTTTGGCGCAGCGAGGAAATCCAGAGCCGCCTCGACGCCGTATTCCAGCGCCCGATCACCGAACAGACGACGGGCGCCTCAGTGCAGTTTGCCACCCAGCGCACTGAACCGAATTTCACAACCATTCCCTTTATCAATGTGGCCATCAATACGCTCGCAGAGGGCTGCGACCAGCGGCCACATCGTCACAATGGTGTTGCCGTAACACTGGCGATTCAGGGTGAGGGTATACATTCGGAGATCGAAGGTGAGCGCGTCGACTGGGTAACCGGCGTTGCCCAGATCACGCCCGCAACGACCTTGCACTCGCATCACAATCGCGGTCAAAAGCGGATGCGGTCGTTGGTGATCCAGGATGAAGGTTTGCACATTTACACTCGCACGCCTGGATTCAGCTTCGAATGAAGTTAAACCTGCAAACCAATATCGACAACACGTTGAGCGGGGCCGACACCCTAGCGCACCATTTTTTGCTCGCGTAGCGTCGCGCGAAGAATTTCGATTCGCGCGCGGTTAACCCCGAAATCCGCGTATCCCAGTCTGGATGCCGAGCGCACCGCAATAATCCGTTCAGCCGGGCGCAGGTCCAATTCCAGGTCGTCGACGAAGCCGAAAAAAACACTCGTGTATTCAGCGTGCAGATAATTCCCGGTATCGGTGATGATGCGGGTTCGTGCAGTGGCACGAATCGCTTTCACTGCGGCGGACCACGCTTCGGCAGGATCAACCAACAGGTGTAACGGGTCGATCGCGTGGCCCGAGGCCTGATCATCACTGCAAACGCAATTGGGTGACGAGGGGCACGGCTTCAGTCGTTCGTCTATCAAGCCGATGTGGCGCGGCTGGCCGCGCAGAGAAAGCAAGGGCATCATGAATTACCTGTAAAGCGGAAATGGCAAGGTGCTAGCCGGTCGAGCTGACCGCTCACGCACTTGTAAATGTCATCCGGGTCAGACGATTTGCTACGGACTTCAGAATCGTCACCGCGAAGCGCGGGTTAGAGCGCACCAGCGACAGAAAATCTTCCCGGCTGAACGCGAGCAACGTGGAGTCCGTTTCAGCAATTGCCGTGGCCGCGCGTTTGGAATTGTCTACCAGCGCCAATTCACCGATCAAGCCACCGGGTCCGATGTGATCGACCGTGATGTCCTTTATCAGAACGTCAATGCGGCCGGCAAGCACTGCATACATATCTCCGCCAATATCTCCCTCTCGCATGACGGTTTTCCTCGCGGGCACTTTCACCGGTTGCGGATTGCCGAGTGCTTTCGCCAGATCTTCAATGACTTCTTTGGTAAAGACGCGGCTGTCCTTGGCCGCGAGCCGTTCGCTGAGCTTGCCGGCGCGGGCCAGCAGCGCCAGTGCGAGCCCGGTTCGGTTGATCATGATGCTCATCAGCATGAGAGCAAATTCCGGCGTTGCGCGAATCGCCCCCCGAAACTGAGCCGCATCAAGCCGCAGCGCCTTGCACGGTGTTCTGGCCACGGCCCATGCCGTGCGCGGGCGACCAGTGATCGCTGCAATCTCTCCGAACACTTCGCCGCTGCGGACGATATCGAGCACCGTCTTGCGGCGGAACAGGCGCACTTCACCCTCTACAAGCAGATACATATGCCCACTTTTCTCGTTCTCCGCGAAGAAGGCTTCATCCTTGGCTACAGTGCATGCTTCTCCGAGTGAGTTGAAGCAGGCGCGTGCAATCGCCGGATTGTAGATTCCGTCGATCGAGGCGTTGGTGAAATCCAGTTCATTCATCGTCAAACCAAATATTGAAGCAAGATATTGGGGCCGCGAGCGGTGTGAGTGTGAGAACGGTCCAGGTAATGCAAAAGACTGACCACCTGAGACCTTTGGCGGATCAGTCGGTGGCATGGCTGCACGGCAGAATGACCAGGTCGCGGAAGCCTTTTCAAAATTAGATTTGAATTTTCAATGCGTTGAGTCGCTGCCGGCGCGATCTGAGACCGATCCCATCCTGGCCGTTGACGAGATGCGGTGTTCACGGGTCGATCAACACACCGGGGTTAAGCAATCCGTTGGGGTCAAGCGCGCGTTTGATTGCGCGCAAACCGGTGGCGAACGGTTCCGGGCGTTGCAGATCGTACCAGCGGCGATGATCGCGGCCCACGGCATGGTGATGGGTGATCGTGCCGCCGGCTGCAATTAGTGCGTCAGACACGGCATTCTTGATCTCGTACCACTGCGCGAGTTCGGCTCCGCGCTTCGGCAGGGCATAGAAGCTGAAATAAGGCGCCGGGCCATCCGGATACACATGGCTGAAGCGACAGCTTACGGAACCGTCTTTGCCCGTTACCTCGCGAATGATGCGGCGCGTAGTATCGATCAGGTTAGCGTGAAAATCGGGGAAGCGTTCCCAGGTAATGGCTGTTTCGAAGGTGTCATACATGACACCCATACCGGTGAGGACTTCCCGATAAAACGGAGCACGAATGAACGCATTTCGCCATGCGCCGGCTTCGCCGCTGTGGTGTGCGTTCGGTGACTCCAGAGTTTCGGTCTGCCATTGCCCGCCATATTGCGCGACTATTTCCAGCGCCCGCTGCATTTTTGCATCGGGCGCGTGATCGGCATTCTCAAACGCAATGATCAGGATGTGCGCCTTTCCGTCACCGGAACCAGTTGTCACGGCTTCCTCGCTGTCGATCAGCCGGCAATTCGACGGGTACAGGTCGGCCTGGCTAAGTACGCGCACGGCTTCTGTTGCCTGCTGCCAGTCGGTGAAACGAATCGACTTCGATGCACGAAAGCGCGGCCTTGCCTGCAGGCGCATCCAAGCTTCGGTAATCACGCCGAGGATGCCTTCCGAACCAATGAAAAGCCGGTCAGGGCTGGGCCCCGCACCGGAACCCGGGAGCCGTCGTGATTCGCTGATGCCCGCAGGCGTTACGACCCGCGTACTCTCGACCAGATCGTCAATGTGTGTCAGTCGCGTCGCAAAATGCCCCCCCGAGCGGGTTGCGATCCATCCTCCAAGCGTCGAATACTCAAACGATTGCGGGAAATGACGCAAGGTGAGCCCATGCGGCTTTAGCTGCGACTCAAGTTGTGGCCCCAATACACCTGCCTGGATGCGCGCGGCGCGCGATATCGGGTCGACCTCCAGCACGCGGTTGAGGTGCTGCAGGTTCAGTGAAATAACCGCCCGAAAGTTGCCAGAGACAGCCGTTTCCACACCGCCGACTACCGACGATCCAGCACCAAAGGGAATGACCGCGGCGTTCACGGTGTCGGCGAAATCGAGCGCCGCAACCACGTCATTCTCATTGCGAGGGCGGATGATGAGGTCCGGCGGCGCGGGAAACTGGCGAGCGAATGCCCGAACGCTGTCCGGATAGGATTTCCCGTAACTGTGAATCAACCGGTCTTCAGATTCATTGCTGGAAATTGCGGCCAGCGTATCGGGCGCTGATATTCGGGACGCAGGCAATGGTATTTCGCCGACAACAGGTGGCGCCACTTCATCCCATTGTGAAACCGAGAACCGTTGCGCGTAGAAATCCTTCAGGCGTTCGCGCTCTTCATGGCTTGCATGTTCGTCCGCGTACCCCCAACCCCAGAACTTGAACTTGCGCCGTGTCATGTCTTATGCGCGTGAGCCGCCGTTCCATCGCAACAGGTTAAAAAACTCGCGACGCGTCGTTGGGCCATAGGTGCGAAAGTGCGGTTGCGGATGCTCCAGATAAGCGGCGCGCTGCCGTGCGACATGATCGGATTGCGTGAACTTGCGTGCTTGCTCCGCGCTGACTCCATAAGGTTTCATGGCGTTCAGTCCGAACACTTTGGCACGGATCTTCGGGGTAATTTCCGGATAGCCAAAGCGTTCCCGAAACGCTTTCGAAATCTGGAATGTGCGGAAGGCCTGTATCTGGTCCTGCGGCGATCCGTACCAGATTGAATCGGTCCCCCACAGAACGTTGTTCTCGCCGACATGCTTAAGCAGTTTGCCCATAAGGTGTGCTGCATTGTCCGGATCGCGCATGGCGAAGCGCCATGTGCTGCCGAGTTCGGCGTACACGTTGCTGTTAGGTCCGACGTCGTTGTCGCGCAGCGAGCGAATCAGCGTGTCGATGCCGTCGCGGTCACTGTTTTCCACATAGGCTTGCTCGTCATTGCCTGGCACGAACCCCGAGTGATAAATGATGAAGCTGATATCAGGAAACAGTTTTGCCACCGGCCCGACATCGGTGCACTGGCTGTGTTCATACGAGCGCTTTCCGAATGGAATACCCTTGTGCACGCAGATCACCTTGACGCCGAGATCGCGCGCTTTCTCGATGAAGCGCAATCCAACGTCGTCATTCAGAAAAAATCCCTTCCCATCCGGTCCCCACTGGGTGTATGTTTTCCAGGCAGACACCTTCCATCGCTGTGCGAGCTCGTCCATTTTTTCGACGTCACCCGCCTGGTTGGGGTTGACCCTGCCATGCAGGAACAGGCGATGCGAACCTTCCATCTGATCGATAATGCGCCGTACCGCGTCCGCAGCCTCGATTGTCAACGGCTCGGCATCGCTGCGAGACGGTACGAACGACAACACCATCATATCGGTATCGCTGTCGAGGAAAACGTCCTTGATGAACTCGTCGCTCGACAGGCAGTTCAGGTAGCTAAGGTCGCCTGGCTCACCGGAAAAATCACATCGTGTTTTCGGGGCAAACGACAGTGGCCGTGCGCCCGGCGGCAGTTTCTTTACCCACGATCCGGTCGGGTCTACAAAATGGCCCTGCACATCGAAAATGAATTCACCCTTGTCCAGCTGCGTTGCGGCAAGTTGGCTATCGAGCGCGCCTTCCGGATGAAGGTCGAACCAGCCTCCATGCTTCCCGGCAGCGGCGTTGGCCTGATTGAACGCCAGCAAAGTGCTGGCAGCGCCGCAGGCGGAGACCAGAAAATCACGCCGGCTTAACGCGCGCCGCTTGGCATTTGATGTTGCCTGTTCTTGCGCCAGATGGTTGGCGTGCCGGTTCGCATACGACAAGGCGATCGGCTCGAACTCTCCGTTTGAGGTGGCGTCCAGCTTGATTGGCAAGCATTTCCCAGTGGGATCAATGTGGTGTTTCATGTGGTCTCCCGGGTGTCACTAGTCGGTGCTGTTGATATAGCTTAACGCGTTTGCGCCGACGGTGATTATGCATTTTAGCGTTGGCCCCAATAGCCCAGCGTCGCGGTTGTGCGCGATCACCGTTCGTCCGGCTGCGCGGGATCGGCTCTCGCCGGAAACGTGTTGTCTCCGTCGCGGCAACCGCCTTCGGATTGTAAAGTAGCGTGACCGCAGGCAGGTTCCGGTGAAACAGTGCCGGAATAGCGGTACTCTGGCGGTGTGCTTCAACTCACGGGCTGCGAGCACTTTCAAAACAAGTCGTCAGAGGAGGTCATCATGAAACTTGTAACAGCTGTGTCGGTCGTTTTGTTCGGGATTGCATTCAATGCCAATGCTGCCAGCGAGAAAGATGAACGCGGCGGAACGTGCGAGGACGCAAAGAGCCAGTACAGATATTTTTGCGATCGGGAAGGGTTCAAGGACGACATCATGCTGAATGCGCCGATTGCCTGTAGCAACGCCAGGCGTAATATGGCGGCGGCCTGCGACGGCTTGTCAGAAGAGGATACTGCCTACGAATTTCACGAAGGTACTCCGGCAGAATGAGTGTCGACAAAAAAGAGGGTGCGGTATGACTGCTGCATTGGTGCCGCCCGGAATACGTTTTGTTAAACGCAGGTGCTGGCAAATCGCACACATTCGTGGCGCACATGGCCAGATTGCTGGCCAATTGACTCACATCAAATCGGTAGACGGCGGCCTTGCCCAGAATTGCTGGCCGGAGTCGGTGGAGGAATGTCTCCGTAGTAAACTGCGTGGCGAAGCATCAGCCAGCATGACAATCAATGGAGTTGCAAGATGTCAGAACTGAAAGTCTACCGGGTCTGGGATGCGCCAACGCGCTGGTTTCACTGGATCAACGTGTTGTGTGTACTTGCGCTGATCGCAATAGGCGTTGCGATATTGAATGCGAAGGTTCTCGGCATCACCAATGACGGTAAAGTCCTGCTCAAAGAGATTCACGTCTGGTTTGGTTACGTATTCGCCGTGAACCTTCTTTGGCGCATGGTGTGGGCGTTTATCGGCAATCGCCACGCGCGCTGGAGCGCGATCCTGCCGGCGGGCGCTGGCTATGGCCGCGCGTTAAAAGATTATGTCGCAGCTCTCATGTCCGGCCGCCCACAGCAGTACATCGGCCATAACCCGCTGGCCCGTATCAGTATCGCGTTGCTGTTTCTGCTGCTGCTGATTCAGGCTGTTTCGGGTCTGGTGCTTGCAGGCACCGATATTTTCTATCCACCGCTGGGTTCGTGGATTGCCGGGTGGGTCGCCGCTGCCGGAGTAGATCCGGCACTGTTACAGCCTTATTCCCCCGAGATGTACGATGAAGCGGCCTGGCAGGAGATGCGTGCTTTTCGCAAACCTTTTATTACGGCGCACTACTATTCGTTTTACGCAATTGTGGCGATGATCGTGCTTCATATTGCAGGCATCGTGGTTACCGAATTGAAAGAAGGTGGCAACATTATCTCGGCGATGTTTACCGGAAAGAAGTCATTGAGCGAGAAACCGGTCGACGGGTCGACGCGCTCTGACTGACCCCCTCACAGCCGGTTGTCTCGCGGCAGCAACTCGGTCAAATGCCCGGTCAATCCTCCTGATGGTTCTTTGCCGCAGGCTGGTTAAACGATTGTCGCCGGGCTGACATCTCTGCAATTTCTGACGCTACCAGGTAGTTAATACTGCCTTCCGGGATAATGCCCTGATCGTCCGGAACGCCGGCCGGAACACCAGTTAGCAGCTCAATCGCTTCGTCGACATTGGAAACGGCATAAATGTGGAATTTTCCGGCTATTGCCGCTTCCACCACATCTTCACGCAACATCAGGTGACGAACGTTGGCACCGGGAATCAACACGCCCTGGTCACCGGTGAGTCCGCGGGCAGTGCAGATATCAAAGAACCCCTCGATCTTGTGATTGACAGCACCAATCGCTTGTACCTGCCCATGCTGATTGACTGACCCGGTCACTGCCAACGATTGCCGGATCGGTGTATCGGCCAGCACCGAAAGCAGGGCACACAACTCTGCAAGTGAAGCGCTGTCACCCTCGACCGGCCCGTACGACTGCTCAAACACAAGGCTGGCATTCAACGCCAGCGGCATCCCGCGTGAATAGCGCGCACCCAGGAACGAGCTGAGAATCATCACGCCCTTTGAATGAATTGCACCGCCGAGCTCCACTTCGCGTTCAATGTCGATGACGTCGCCTTCGCCCAGGCGCACCGTTGCCGTGATGCGAACCGGGTGGGCGAAGGTGGCCTCGCCGAGCGTTGTCGCCGCCAGACCGTTAATTTGCCCGGGCCGTTCTCCTGACGTGTCGATTAGCAGAATGTCTTCGAGAATCGCTTGTTGCGTTCTGCGCTTGACGCGATCCGTACGGTATAGCTGGGCATGCAAGGCCTCCTCGATGTCGTGGCGTGAAATGACCTCACGCTCATCGCGTTGCGCGAAATGCTCGGCTTCGCGCAAAAGATCAGTGATTCGTCGCACATGAGTCGTCATTTTTTGGGAGTCATCTACCAGGCGCGAAGCATGTTCGATAACACGACCTACAGCTGCCTTGTCGAGTGGTTTGATCTCATTGACCCTCGACAATGTTGCGATCAACTGAGCGTACAGTCGTGTGTTGCCGCCGTTACGTGGAATGTCACTTTCGAAATCTGCTTCTACCTTGAACAACTCCTGGAAATCCGGATCGTAACTGCTCAACATGTAATAGAGCAGCCGTTCGCCTATCAGCACGACTTTAAGCTTGATCGGGATTGGCTCCGGTTCGAGCGAGAGCGTGTTAATCAGTCCATACACCTGCCCAAGAGACTCGATCTGGATCTGGTGAGCGCGCAATGCGCGTTTCAGCCCCTCCCAGGCATAGGGTTGCGTGAGTACTTTGGCGGCATCGATTATTAGATAACCGCCGTTCGCCCGGTGCAGCGAACCGGCCTTGACCATGAGGAAGTTAGTGACCAGAGTGCCCATCTGTGCGATCTGGTCGACCCGCCCGACCAGATAGTGATGCGTCGGATTATCCTCATAAATGACGGGCGCGCCCTCGAGTCGGGAATTGTCAATGAACAGGTTTACAAGATAGCGCTGCAGGGAAATCGTCCCCGTCATGCTCTGCGTGTCAGGGTCGCTTTCCTGATGCGGTTGCTCGTGAAGTTGTTGCCCTGATTCAACTAGGTCTTTCAGAACCGCGTCCAGATAGGTCACCACCGCCGGCAGGTCGGCGTAACGCTCCTTGACTTCGGCGACAAGGTGTCCCACGGCGAGACCCAGTGTCTCGCGACTGACTTCGTTCACACGCGTCATTGTTTCGCGATGCCAACGTGGCGCCTCCTGCATCACTTCCGTCAATTTTTCAGACAATTCGGAAATTTTTTCGGAAATGCGGGCCTGATCCTGTTTTGGCAGTTTCGCGAACTCATCGGGGCCAATCGGCTGGTCGTCTTTGACTGGTGCGAAAGTGAAACCGTGAGGTGTGCGCACCAGTGCGATACCGTTCTTCGCGGCCTCGTCGCCCAGTCCCTGTAAAGCCGATTCCTGCTTTTTTTTCAATTCCTCCTGTATGGCATCTACCTGTTGGCGGTATTGGTCGGACTCAAAACCCGCGGAAATCGCGGGCGCGAGTTCCGATACGAGCTTTTGCATGTCATTGCGCAGGGTCATGCCGCGGCCGGCTGGCAGCCGCAGTGCTATTGGTTTTCGCGCTTCCTCGAAATTGTTGACATACACCCAGTCGTCAGGAATCTGTGCCTTGTCTGCTGCTTCACCGAGCAGGCGCTTGACCAGCCAGTGGCGTCCGCCCCCGTGTTCGCCAAGGACATACAGGTTATAGCCGGGCCGTTCGATTGCAAGTCCAAAGCGAATTGCGTCGGCCGCCCGGTCTTGGCCGAATACACCTTCCATGTCAGGCAGTTCGGCAGTGGTTTGAAAGTTGAGGTCGGCCGGGTCGCAGCGGTTATACAGGTGCTCAACGTCAAGAGGTGGTACGGTTGTCTTTGGCATTTATGAACTCTTTTTTATTGTAAGAACTGCTCTCTCCAAACGGTAGCAAGAGTGCTTCAGTTCCTGCGATTCTGCATCAATTTGGTTGGGGCAGAGATGGTGATCGTGTTCTTCATTGATTTCCGTCAAAGGTGTTGCCTCAAGTCACGTGTTTCGCGGCAAGGAGATCTTGCCGTCGGAAAAGGGAGCTCGTGTAACCTGCAACGCAACGCAACGTAATGGAAGTCGGCCGATCAGGAAAGCAGTTCATGAGTGAACTGCCGGTGTGGGCAAAACATATCTGAACGAAACATCATATGAGTGAGCCGGTAACAAGAGAGCAATGGAAATCCAGTGCCGGATTCGTCCTGGCAACGATAGGTTGCGCTGCAGGTCTTGGCAATATCTGGCGATTTTCTTATGTTGCCGGAGAGAATGGCGGCGGGGCATTTCTGCTCATCTATGTGTTGTGCGTCATGCTGCTCGGTCTACCGTTGATGCTGGCGGAACTGTCCATCGGTCGTCGCGGCAAGTCCGATGTGGTCACCTCGTTTTCCGGTGAACTCGCTCGGCGTGACTGGGCGATCGCGGGATGGCTTATGGCGATTGCTTCCTTTGTTCTGCTTAGTTATTACGCGGTCATCGCGGGTTGGGCCTACAAGTATTTTGCTGCCTATCTCGTCGGCACACCCTCCGATCTTGTGACGGGCGGTTTCGCCGGTTACTTCGGTTCGTTTGTGGCCGATCCGGTCGAACCCGTTGTGTGGCAGTTCCTGGTGGTGGCTTCCACGGTGGCAGTCGTCGTCGGTGGGGTGAAACGCGGTATCGAATCAGTTAACACGATACTTATGCCTTTGCTCGGCGCGATTGTCATCCTGCTGGCGGGCTACGCGCTGTCTCTGGACGGCGCCGCTGCGGGAATCGCTTTCCTTTTTCAGCCAGACTGGTCCGCGTTCACCCGACCGTCGGTTTACCTTGCCGCTCTCGGTCAGGCGTTTTTCTCACTCGGAATTGGCGCCGGAGCGTTGCTGACCTATGGTAGCTATACCGCGACCGGGCAGAAACTTGCGCCGGCGGCGCTTGGCGTCGTTGGTGGCGATACCTTGTTCGCCTTGATTGCGGGCGTGGCGATATTTCCCGCGGTATTTGCGTTCGGTCTGGATCCTGCACAAGGACCGACTCTTGCGTTTGTCACACTGCCTGAAGTGTTCAATGTGCTGCCGGGCGGCCGTGTATTTGCGATCGCATTTTTTGTACTGCTTGGCCTCGGTGCGCTTACGTCGGCAGTGTCGCTGCTGGAAGTGCCGTGTGCCGTACTGATGCGGCGGCGGCAGTGGAGCCGTCGAAAGAGCGCGATGGCGATTGGTGCCGGAGTATTCGTGCTCGGTGTGCCGTCGGCGCTCGGTTACGGCTTGTTACAGGGAATTGAAATATTTGGCCTTGGTATCCTCGAGAGCATTGATCGTCTCGCATCGAGCGTGTTACTGCCGGTGGGCGGGCTGCTCATAGCGACGTTCGTAGGCTGGAAATGGTCGCGCACCGATGCGTTTCAGACGGCCGGCCTGCAAGACGGTGTCGTCGGTCGCGCCTGGTTGTTTCTGCTGCGCTTTGTTGCGCCGTGTCTGATCGTCCTTATACTGGCGGGACTAGTAGCGGCATGATGTCGGGTGCTCAATCGTTTGAGGGAAGATTCGCACCGCGCGTGCCGGATGCCATCCGGTGCAGTTGAAGGATTTTGGTCGCATCCATGTTGGTCGCATCCATGTTGGTTGCATCCATGAGAAAGGCGAGAGCACATGAAGAAATCGATTGACGGAAATGCCAGGGAACTGGCCGCAGCACCCCGTGTCGCTGCCAACGGACTGATTGACCGGCGTATTTTTTTGCAACGCAGTGTCGCGGGTGGGCTTGCGCTGGCCGGTGGCATGGCCGGTGCGCATGCTGCGTCCGTCGGTGATGGTGCTCAGCCATGGCAAAAGCGCATCGGTGCGCCGATGAGCGCGATCGGTTCGCCGTCGAAATTTGTCGAGGGCAGGATGCAGCGCGGTGTGCTGAAACCCTACGGTGCGATTGCACCGGGCACGGGGGTGTCAATGACGCCTTTGCATGAGTTGCACGGGACGATCACGCCAAACCGTTTGCACTTTGAGCGTCATCACAATGGTGTGCCTGACATCGATCCCGATCAGCATTCGCTGACCATTCACGGACTTGTCAAACGGCCGCTCAAGTTTGACATGGCTGCGTTGTTGCGCTACCCGATGACGAATCGCATTTGTTTTGTGGAATGCTCCGGGAACAGTTTTTTCAACACCTTTCCGGAGGCGCAGGCGCTTCCCGCCGGCATGATTCACGGACTGGTGTCGTGCTCGGAATGGACCGGTGTTCCACTGTCGATCCTGCTTGACGAAGCCGGCGTAGATGTCAGGGCAAAATGGATTGTCGCCGAAGGGGCGGATGCTGCCACGATGGGGCGCAGTATTCCGCTGAGCAAGGCGATGGATGACGTCATCGTCGCGCTCTATCAGAACGGTGAACCGGTGCGTCCGGAACAAGGTTTTCCCGTGCGGTTGGTGAACCCCGGATATGAGGGCAACACCAGTATCAAGTGGTTGCATCGG
Source organism: Burkholderiales bacterium (assembly GCA_035528435.1). Lineage (GTDB taxonomy): Bacteria > Pseudomonadota > Gammaproteobacteria > Burkholderiales > Eutrophovitaceae > SG8-40. The sequence goes on along the minus strand of DATKYN010000010.1, from coordinate 5,126 downwards.
ATCAAGGTCAGTGATCGCCCGGCGCACACCAAGGATGAAACGTCCAAGTACACGGACCTGCTGCCCGACGGAAGTTCGGATCAGTTCACTTTCACGATGGGCGTGAAATCGGTTATCACCCGGCCGTCGGGTGGTATGACAATGGGAAGCAAGGGCTTTTACGAGATTTCCGGCCTTTCCTGGTCGGGCGCCGGCCGCGTGCGGCGAGTGGAGGTCTCCGCAGACGGTGGCGGGACGTGGGCGGATGCGCATTTGCACGGTCCGGCGCTGGACAAGAGTCTCACGCGCTTTTCGATAGCCTGGAACTGGGATGGGGCGCCGGTGCAACTCCAAAGTCGCGCGACCGATGACAAGGGGCGGGTGCAGATCACCCGGGCGCAGTGGAAGTCGGGATATGGGCCTGGCCACGTCTATCACTACAACGCCATTCAGTCGTGGCTTGTTAACGATCTGGGGGAAGTCAGCAATGCGTATCTTTGAATCTTCGAACGTACTTACCCGGTCGCTGGCACTGACTGCGCTGGTTTTCGTTGCGGGGTTTGCAGTCGCTGGCGAACCCGGCCTGGGCCGACCGGCAGCAGAAGCCGACATTGCGGCAATTGACATTTCGATCCCGCCAGATGGCGAAGGCTTGCCGCCCGGAAGCGGTGATGCGGTGGCGGGCAAGATTGTCTATGACGCGAAATGCGCTTCGTGCCATGCAATGGAGGGCAAGGGAAAGCCGGCCGATTCGCTGGTCGGCGGGATCGGGTCACTGGGTTCGGGCAAACCCGTCAAGAGTGTTGGCAGTTACTGGCCCTATGCGACCACCTTGTTTGACTACATTCGGCGGGCGATGCCATTGAATGCCCCAATGTCATTGAGTAATGAAGAGGTGTACGCCGTGACGGCTTACGTGCTTTCGCTCAGTGGAGTCGTTTCGGGCAATCAGACGCTAGATGCCGATTCGCTGCCGGCAGTTCGCATGCCCAACCGCGACGGATTCAACGACCGCTCCGGCGTGCGGTGACTTCAAGTATCAACGCCATGGTGGCGGCCTGTGTGTTGCCGTGGCGTCCTGTCGGAGCGCGCTTGCTTCTGCTCGCGGCGTTGCTGGCGCTGCCGGTTCACGCACAGGCGCCTTACCAGCGCCCGGCCGGGATCGCCGACGACGATGAACCACTGATCGTCGCGGGATATCGCGCTCTGTTTACCTGCTCCGCGCATTTTGTTGCCGGACGCTCGCTGAACGAAATCAGGAATGTTGAACTGGTCGATGTCGAGGGGCTGGGTTATCCCGATCCCGTAATCGATAAGCGGCGCCGACTCGTGAGCGCTACCGACGTTTCCGGCGCGATCGAACGGGTTGCCGCATTTCGCGACACAATGGGCTGTACCCTGCTGCCGCCACACTGGGCCGCCAAGGATATTCCGCGGTTGCCTTACGTCGCGTACCCTCCGCCGCCGGACGTGTCGCGACTGGCGTTTCCGGCCGGAGATGCGGTCGCATTGCCCGGCGACGGCATTGATTCGCAGTATCGGTCACTGCACGGTGTGATCAAGCGTGCGTTTGACGGCGCGACTTATGGTAATCAACCCGGTGTTGTGACGACCTCCGTACTGATCTCGAAAAACGGCAAGCTCATCGCCGAGCGCTATCGCCCCGGATTCGACATCCATTCAGGCTATCGCACCTGGTCGACTGCAAAGAGTATCTCCGCGGCGTTGATCGGCATCGCTACGGCACAAGGCATTTTGAACCTCGACGATGCAGCCAGTATCCCGGAGTGGGCCTACCCGGGTGACCCGCGTCAGGCAATCACCTATAAACACCTGCTATGGATGTCCAGCGGTCTGTTCAGCGGGGGGTCGAACACCGATGCAATCTATTTTGGCGGCCAGGACGTAATCAGTGCGGCTACAACAACGCCGCTCGAAGCCGAGCCGGGCACGCGCTGGAAGTATGCTAACAACGACACTCTGTTGTTGCTGCGCGCCTTGCGAGCCCGGCTTGGCAGCGAGCTGGATTATTTACGCTTCCCGTACGATGAACTGCTGCACCCGCTTGGCATGTACCACACGCGCATGGAAACCGATCACCTTGGAAATTTTATCGGCTCGAGCCAGACCTACACGACAGCGCGCGACTTGATGCGTTTTGGCCTGTTTCTGGCTAACGACGGAGTATGGAACGGCAAGCGATTCCTGCCGGAGGGTTGGTTACGCTTTTCAACCACACCCGCCCCGACCCGTGCGCCGCAATCCGGCCAGTGGGGCTATGGTGCGCAGTTCTGGTTGCTCGACCAGATGCCCGGTGTCCCGAAAGGAACATTCACGACAGCAGGTAACAAGGGTCAGTATGTGACGATCGTTCCCGGTCACGACCTTGTTATTGTGCGTACCGGAGTCGATCCGAATGGCAAGCGTTTTTCGCAGCACGCACTGGTTGCTGATGTAATCAGGGCCCTCGACGAGTAGACTTTGCCACCGAAATACGGGTGCGCGAGCGGTCAGTACGGCCCCGCTGCGTTGCCAGATCCGGTTTCCAGGCCTCGCAGTTCGGCAACTGCCTGCTTTGCTGCTGCTGCCAGAAATGCGTTGTCGGCAAGCATGGTAATGAACTGGTAGCCATAGCCGATCATCTCATTCGCCATCTTTGTCGATCCGCAATGAATGCCGGCAAAAATGTTGTGCCGCTTCGCCGCCTTGGCGATGATCTTGATTACGTCAACGACCTTGTCCTCAGGCGGGAAACCGGGCTTGCAGCCGATCGATAGTGCGAGATCGGATGGCCCGACGTAGATCGCGTCCAGCCCCGGAACGCTGAGAATGTCGTCGATGTTATCTACGGCTTTTTGCGTTTCGATCATCGCCATGGTGATCACGGTTTCATTGGCGTGCTGCCAGTAATCCGCGCCCGCATACCATGTGGCGCGCACAGGGCCGAAACTGCGATACCCCTCTGGCGCGTAACGGCACGCGCCGACAAAGGCCTCACATTCGGCGCGTGAATTAATCATCGGGCAGACGATGCCGTAGGCGCCGGCATCGAGCAGCTTCATGATGATGCCGGGCTCCAGCCATGGCACACGTGCCAATGGCACGGTCGGCGTGGTCGTAATGGCCTGGAACATCGTCACGGCGTTGGGGTAATCGACCAGGCCGTGCTGAAGATCGACCGTGAGCGAATCCCAGTTGGCCTGCGCCATGTTCTCCGCGGCAACAGAACTTGGTATGCCCAGCCAGCCATTGATGACTGTTCCGCCTTGCTCCAGGATGGTCCTGACCTTGTTTTCTTTCATTTTCGTTCTCGCGACCTGTTTGTCATGCTTGGGATCATACAGCCGGCTTCGTGAATGTGCGCGGAAGACGCTTTCGGGGTATACGGCGCGTCGGACGAGCTGCGCTTGCTCCGGTTGCGTAAATCAGGAGAATGGCTCCCAAGGATCACGCAACGCCTTGTCACGTCGCGCACTTGCAAGTATCAGGGAGCTTAAAACGTCTGGACCGTGCAAAGCGTTGCGAATCCCGTTAACGGAAGATTTCAACCATGGCGTTATCGGTGAAAGGGAAGGTCGGATGAAGAATCACGGGCTGGTAACGTCGATCCTGGATGTAACGGAAGAGCGGCGCTGAAATACGCGCGTGGGAAATAATCAGCATGAATAGTTTTTTGTTGGGCGCGAAGGAGCTGCGCGAATTCGTGGCGCGCATTTTCGTCAAGGCTGGATGTTCCGAGTCGGAATCGGAACTCGTTGGTCGTTTGCTGGTGGAAGCGAACCTCGCCGGGCACGACAGCCATGGGGTGATCCGGGTGCCACGGTACGTCAGCATGTTGCGTGAAGAATTGATTTTCGCCGATCGCAAGGTCGAATTGCTGGTTGATACCCCTTCGCTTGCGGTGGTTGATGGCAAGTATGGCTTTGGGCAGACGGTGGCGTTGCAGGCGACGCAGGTCGGCATCGAGAAATGCCGTCAGTCCGGTTTGTCAGCGGTGGCAATGCGCAATTCCGGCCACATCGGGCGCGTCGCAGACTGGGCGGAAATGGCTGCAGCAGAAGGTTTCGTGTCGGTGCACTTCGTTAACGCAGCTGGTAGCGTGCTGGTTGCACCTTTCGGCAGTTCCGAGCGGCGTTTTTCCACGGCACCGTATTGTGTCGGGGTTCCAGTCCCTGATGCACCGCCGCTGATACTGGATTTTGCGACCTCGATTGTGGCCGAAGGCAAGGTCCTGGTCGCGAGCCAGGGTGGCAAGCAGCTCCGTGCCGATGCGCTGGTCGCACCCGATGGCAACGACAGTAACGATCCGCATCTGCTGTACGGTGACTTTGAGCCGACCGGACCGCGTGATCCGCGGGTTGGTCCAGGTGCCATTCGAACTTTCGGCGAGCACAAGGGTTCGGGTCTGGCAATGATGTGCGAGATGCTGGGTGGTGCGCTCACCGGTAACGGTTGCACCGAGTGGGGCAGACGCTTTAGCAATGGCATGTTCTCGATCTATGTTGACCCGGCGCAGATCGATCCGGAGCACTTGTTTCCGGAAGAAGTCAGTCGCTATGTCAACTTTGTCAAGGAGGCCAAACCGCTGGTCCCCGGCGCGCAACCGATGATGCCGGGCGAGCCGGAGGTGCGTTGCCGGCAGCAACGGCTCAGAGACGGCGTGCCTTTGTCGGCTCATACCTGGAAGGCTATTACCGAAACCGCGGCTTCGGTCGGAGTCGATGACGTGCCCGCCGGAAAGCCGCAATCGTAACGACGCGACGGTCTGTTGCCACTTGTGCGTGCAACGGTTTACAAGGCTGCGGCGTCTGATACACTCGTCGCTCGGCAACTTTGAAAGGAGGTGATCCAGTGCGAGTCAACCAGGGCAGTACCGGCCGGCAATACTCTGAGACCGGATCATTTTCAACGGTCAAGGAGTTTGGCTAGCGTTACGGCCGAATTGCCTATCCAGCAGTAATTACGCCCCGGAAGCGAAAGCCCCGGGGCGTTCCCTTTTCTGGCGGCCTGCTTGCGGACTGACATGTGATGTCCGCAACCAGGCCACCATGGGCCGGCAGGTGTTTTCCTGCTTTTTAACCCCGTTTCCGTTGCGCCGGCGTTTACAGGGTCAGAACACGCTTCTTGACCCCTGAAGGAGAACGCCA
>DATKYN010000009.1:0-12203 GCA_035528435.1 Burkholderiales bacterium | reverse complement strand
ACCGAAGAGGCATGACAAAGCCGCGTGCAATGATCCACATTGTTGTTGCCGAAACCGGTGCGCACCAGCTTCTGAAACAGATAGGCCTCTTCATTGCTGCACTTGGCCGAACCGAATCCGGCCAGTGCTTTCCTGCCGCTGCCGTCACGAATCTCGCGTAGCTTACCGGCAGCCAGATCGAGCGCCTCTTCCCAGCTGGCCTTGCGGAATACCTGATGGAGTTTGCCCGGATCCATGGTGAAATCGCCGCTCTTGGGCACGCCCGGTTTGCGAATCAATGGCGTCGTTAGCCGGTGCTTGTGATGTACGTAGTCAAACCCGTACCGCCCCTTCACACACAATCGGCCATGGTTAGCCGGGCCGTTGCGTCCTTCTACCCACTTGATGCGATTGTCTTTCACGTGATAAGTGATCTGGCAGCCAACTCCGCAATATGGACAGACGGAATCAACCTTGGCGTCCTCGCTTTTCAGCGCGACCTCGCGCGCCGGCATGAGCGCTCCCGTCGGGCAAGCCTGGACACATTCGCCGCAGGCGACACAGGTGGAGTCTCCCATTGGGTCATCGAAATCGAAAACGATCTTTGAGCGGCCGCTTCGATAGGCATAACCGATGACATCGTTCATCTGCTCTTCGCGGCAGGCACGAACGCAGCGAGTGCACTGAATACAGGCGTCGAGATTGACGGCCATTGCCGGGTGCGACAAATCTGCTGCAACAGCTGGTTCGCGCCGGTCAAAACGCGGCTCCCCCACCTTCAGGCTGACGGCCCAACGATCAAGCTCGGAGTCACGAGTGTGCCGCGTGCCCGGCATGTCCGCCAGCAACAGTTCCATGACGAGTTTCTGGGAATGTCCAGCGCGCTCGCTATCGCTTCGGACTTGCATACCATTCTTCGGGTAACGGCAACAGGAAGCAGCGAGCACGCGTTCGCCATCGATTTCGACCATGCAGGCGCGGCAATTCCCATCGGCGCGGTAACCGGCTGTGTAGCAAAGATGAGGAATCTCGACACCATTGCGTAGTGCCACCTGCAGTATCGTTTCGTCCGAACGGGCACGAACCACCGTGCCGTTCAGATGAAACTCGACTTCCGGCAATAGCGCCTTCGAATCTGACGATGCGCTCATGCGGTTTGCGAACCGCACTGATCCAGCAGTCGGGCTCGGTTCCCTGTTTCGCTCATTTCAGCTCATCTCCGAAATACTTGAATACGCTTAGCACCGGATTGGGCGCCGCCTGCCCAAGGCCACAAATCGACGCATCTGCCATCACGCGCGACAGTTCTTCGAGTAATCCCCGGTTCCACTGATCACCTTGCATGAGGGTTAGCGCCTTCGCCGTGCCGACACGGCAAGGCGTGCATTGCCCGCACGACTCATCATGAAAAAATCGCATGATGTTCTGTGCTGCCACATGTGCCTTGTCATGGTCGGACAATACGATCACGGCAGCCGAACCAATAAAGCAACCGTAAGGCGCAAGCGTATCGAAATCCAGTGCGACATCGCTCAGCGATGCCGGCAGAATTCCACCCGACGCGCCACCTGGCAGATAGGCATATAACGTGTGTCCGTCGAGCATCCCGCCGCAGTACTCATCAATCAGTTCCTTCACGCTAATACCGGCAGGGGCGATATGAACTCCCGGCATGTTGACCCGTCCCGAAACAGAAAACGAGCGTAAACCTTTGCGCCCGCGCCTGCCGTGCCCGGCAAACCAGTCCGCGCCCTTCTCCACGATGTCGCGCACCCAGTAGCACGTTTCCATATTGTGCTCGAGCGTTGGGCGTCCGAACAAACCGACTTGCGCAACGTATGGCGGACGCAACCTCGGCATGCCGCGTTTACCCTCGATCGACTCAATCATCGCCGATTCCTCGCCGCAGATATAGGCACCGGCGCCACGACGCAGGTGAATCACCGGAATGGCGCACGGTGGATTTTCTGCGAGCGCGGCCAGCTCTTTCTGCAGTATCGAACGGCAACCGGCATATTCGTCGCGCAGGTAGATGTAGATTGCCGAACAACCGGCCGCCCAGGCTGCGATCATTGCACCCTCGAGAAATCGGTGCGGATCATGTTCGAGGAAGTAACGGTCCTTGAATGTCCCCGGCTCTCCTTCGTCGATGTTGACGGCCATCAATCGCGGCGAATCTTCATTCCACACGATGCGCCACTTGCGCCCCGCCGGAAAGCCGGCGCCACCGAGACCGCGCAAACCCGCGCTTTCCATGGTTTCGAACAGTTGCTCACGATCGGCCCGTCCTGCAAGGCATCGTGACAAAAGCTGGTAACCGCGTTTCTTGCGGTACTCGATGTACTCGATGTACGGTCTGGTGCTGCAGCCGGTCTGGTGCGATTGCACGGCCGTCCCAACCGATTCCACCGTCGCCTGCTCGATTGGATTCTGATGCACTACGGCAACCGGTGCCGCAGCGCAACGGCCGACGCAGGGCGCTGGAATCACGCGCACCTCGCTTCCCAGTAAATCGCGCAACTTCGTCAACAGCGCGTGCGCGCCCGCCATCTCACACGCCAGCGAATCGCATACCCTGACGGTAATCGACGGCACGGCCGCCGCCCCTTCTTTTACGACGTCAAAATGATGATAGAAAGTCGCGACCTCGAATACCTCGGCCATCGGAAGGCGCATCTCGCTCGCCAGGGCGGCAAGATGTGCCGCCGACAAATGCCCGAATTCATCCTGGATAAGATGCAGACACTCGATCAGCAAATCGCGGCGGCGCGGTGTATCGCCAAGCAGGCGTCGCACACGTGACAGCGCGCCAGGATCAACCTGCCGCCCTTTGGGCCTGCCGCGCCTTTTTGCCGCTACTTCCATCCGCCCCCCTTCTTCCCCATCCGTCACATTAACCCATCAGTCCCGGAAAACCGGAACAGGCGACACATCCTGCCCTGCTTGCCCGTCCGGCCGAACCAGTTGTAACCGCTTGTCGTCGGTCAGGCAATCCGGTCACGTCAACCGGTCATGGTCTGCGATAATCACGGCCATATTGAACCAAAGAATGGCCATGCCCGCATATCGACTCAAGGATAAGCATACTGCAGCGAACCCGGCGCTGAAAATGACCAATGCAGGACGCCCGGCAACTTATGCTGTCAGCGCTCTGAACGAACACGGTGAAACAGTGGAAACCGCCATCGCCGGCGAGCATCCGCTAACCATTTACCTCGACAAGCGGGAAATTGTCACCCTCATGACACTCGGCCAGGCACCCGAAGCGCTCGCGGTCGGTTATCTGCGTAACCAACGGCTTGTCACCTCAGCGGCTCACATCCTCTCCGTTCAGGTGGACTGGGAAACCTCTGCCTGCGCCGTCACGACCGACACCCCGGGCAAAGACGTCTCGAAACGCCTGAGCAAACGCACCGTCACCACAGGATGCGGCCAGGGCACAGTATTCGGCGACCTGATGGAAGAGATCGATCGGGTGCAACTGCCGCCCGGTGCGAAAATCGATGCACCCGGGCTGTACGCACTGCTCGATGTGGTTCGCCAGCGTGAGACCGTGTACAAGCAGGCCGGCGCCGTTCATGGGTGCGCACTGGCACGCGGCAGTGAACTGCTCTATTTCATTGAGGATGTCGGCCGCCACAATGCGGTCGATGCCATTGCCGGACTGATGTGGCTGGACGGCATTGCGGGCGAGGACAAGATCTTCTACACCACCGGGCGGTTAACCTCGGAAATGGTCATCAAATGTGCGCAGATGCAAATTCCGATACTGGTGTCGCGTTCAGGATTGACACGGATGGGGTGGGAGGTCGCGACGAACGTGGGCCTCACCATGATTGGACGTGCCAAGGGCAAACACTTCCTGCTGTTCACGGGGTATGAGCGCTTTGCCGGTCATGACTGAGCAGCCGATTACCGGCGTAATTCTGGCCGGCGGTCAGGGGCGCCGCATGGGCACAGTAGACAAGGGCTTGCAGCCGTTTCGAGGGCGCACGCTCATTGAGCAGGTGATCGAGCGGCTGCAACCACAGGTTACGGAAATTCTGATTAACGCCAACCAGAATACGCAACGTTACGCCACCTTCGGGTACAGGGTGATTGCCGATCTGGTACCGGATTACGCCGGACCTCTGGCCGGCCTGCATAGCGCCCTGGCCGCTGCAGAACACGAGCTGGTGCTGACTGCGCCATGCGACTCGCCATTTGTACCCGCAGATCTGGCGGAGCGAATGTGGACAGCCTTGAACGATGGGTCTGCCGATGCCGCAGTTGCATGGACGGGTAATCAGCCCCACCCGGTGTTCTGCATGGCACGACGCGCGCTTTTGCCGCACCTGACACAGTTTCTTGACGCAGGTGGCAGAAAAATCGACGCCTGGTATGCCGATCTGGACGTTGCCCGGGTTGCCTTTGATGATCAGCCAGATGCGTTTGCCAACTTCAACACGCTGGAAGAATTACGCTCTGCAGAGCAAGGCAAGTGAACCCGACGCGGTTAGCGCTCCGCCTTCGCATCATCCGGGTTCGGGTCCAGGACCTGAAAGAACACCTCATCGGACTTGATCATGCCAAGCTCAAGGCGGGCACGCTCCTCAATCGCTTCAAGACCGGTCTTCAGATCGAGGACTTCCGCATTCAGGGCCGCATTGCGCATGGCCAGCGTGTCGTTATGTGCACGCTTTTCCTCCAGTTGCTGATTGAGGTGGCGCACACGCATCCAGCCTCCCTTGCCGAACCACAACGGATACTGAATAAAGGCAACCAGTAATGTCAGCGTGATCGCGAGCGCACGCATTCAGCGGAGGTTATAAAAAGCATCCCGCCCCGCATAACTTGCCGAATCACCGAGATCCTCCTCGATACGTAGCAACTGGTTGTATTTGGCAAGCCGGTCCGAGCGAGACAACGAGCCGGTCTTGATTTGTAGTGCGTTGCTCGCCACCGCGAGGTCCGCAATGAACGTGTCCTCGGTTTCCCCCGAGCGATGCGAAACCACCGCCGTGTATCCGGCCCGCTTGGCCATTTCGATGGCGGCGAACGTTTCCGTTAGCGTACCGATCTGGTTGATCTTGATCAGAATCGAGTTGGCAACCTTCTGGCTGATTCCTTCAGCCAGTATCCGCGTGTTGGTGACGAACAGATCATCACCGACCAACTGGACTTTGTTCCCGAGCTTGCCAGTCAAAGTCTTCCAGCCTTCCCAGTCGTCCTCGGCCATACCGTCCTCGATCGATATGATCGGATATTTATCCACCCAGGCTCCGAGGTAATCAGTGAATGCGGTTGCGTCGAGTTCGAGACCTTCGGACGCAAGGTGATACTTGCCGTCTTTGTAGAATTCGGTGCTGGCGCAGTCCAGGCCAATCGCAACCTGCGAACCAGGCGTGTAACCGGCAGCCTCGATTGCCTCGAGAATAAACTGCAATGCGGCTTCATTGTTTGGAAGGCTTGGCGCAAACCCGCCTTCATCGCCAACCGTAGTCGGCATGCCTTTGGAGTCAATCAGTTTGCGCAATGTCTGGAAAATCTCTGCACCACAACGCAAAGCCTCACGAAAACTCTCGGCGCCAACCGGAATAATCATGAACTCCTGCATGTCCAGGCTGTTATTGGCATGGGCGCCGCCATTAATGACGTTCATCATGGGCACTGGCAGTTGCATCCGCCCCGCACCGCCAAGGTAGCGGTACAGCGGTAACCCGGATTCGTCCGCGGCCGCTTTAGCCACAGCAAGCGACACTGAAAGGAGCGCATTCGCACCAAGGCGTGATTTGTTTTCGGTTCCGTCGAGTTCGATCAGCGTCTGGTCAATGAACGCCTGCTCAATCGCATCCAGTCCGACGATCGCTTCACAGATTTCGGTATTGATATGCTCGATCGCTTTCAGCACGCCCTTCCCGCCGTAACGGCTTGAATCGCCATCGCGAAGCTCCACCGCTTCACGGCTGCCAGTCGATGCGCCCGACGGCACTGCGGCGCGGCCGCTGATGCCTGATTCGAGCAATACATCCGCCTCTACCGTAGGGTTACCGCGTGAATCGAGAATTTCCCTAGCAACAATATCGACAATAGAACTCATCGTTTTCCTCTGTGACTGCGCCGTTCAGCGGACGTTAATCAGATCTTCCTCGAAACCGCGGCCTTTCACGGTTTCATCGATTATCTTCAGCGTTTCCAGTAACGCCTTCATATGATTCAATGGCCACGCGTTGGGGCCGTCGGATAGCGCTTGCTCCGGATCGGGATGTGTCTCCATGAACACGCCCGCAACCCCGGTGGCAACGGCCGCCCGCGCCAGAACCGGAACAAACTCTCGCTGCCCTCCACTCGCCTCGCCCTTTCCACCCGGCAATTGCACGGAGTGCGTCGCGTCGAACACAACAGGGCAACCGGTTTCGCGCATGATGGCAAGCGATCGCATGTCCGACACCAGATTGTTGTAGCCGAACGACGCACCGCGTTCGCACACCATAATGTTGTCACCACCGCCCGCTTCGCGCGCTTTGTCGACCACATTTTTCATTTCATGCGGCGACAAAAACTGGCCTTTCTTGATGTTGACCGGCTTGCCAGACTGCGCAACCGCCCGTATGAAATCGGTCTGCCGGCATAGAAAAGCCGGCGTCTGCAGCACGTCGACGGCCTTTGCCACGGCGGTCACTTCTGCCTCGGTGTGAACGTCAGTCAATACCGGAACGCCCAATTCCTCGCGAATGGCTGCCAGAGTTTCAAGCCCTTTTTCCATGCCAATACCGCGAAACGATTTACCAGAGCTGCGGTTTGCCTTGTCGTACGACGCCTTGAAGATATACGGAATACCCAGCGACGCCGTCATCTCCTTCATCTGCCCTGCGATGTCGAAGACAAAATCGCGCGATTCGATTACGCAAGGCCCCGCAATCAGGAACATCGGTCGATCCAGACCCACTTCAAAACCGCACAGGTTCACGAATAGCCTCTCTCTTGCCGGCCCTCCGGTCTGAATACGAACCGGTACGCGTTTGCAATCAGGATTAGCGGCCGATGCAGCCCAGCTTCAAAACCATAAGAATTCACGCTCGCGCCCTCTTTCTCGTTGCCTCTGACATTCATGAAATACCGTTCAAGGCGACGATTGGCATCACGCCAGACTTTGCAATGTTTCTTGAGGCGCGTCGTTTCCACTGCGCTGAAGACGGAACTCATGTGCGGCACGAATGAATGCGTTGAACAACACGTGCCCGTTGCGTGGCGTAGAAGTGAACTCGGGATGAAACTGACACCCAACAAACCAGGGATGACCCGGCAGCTCGATCATTTCGCACAGTCCTTCGCGCGGTGACATGGCAGCGACCTTCAACCCGGCTTCCTTGAGAACCGGAAGAAACTGGTTGTTGACTTCGTAGCGATGGCGGTGGCGTTCGACCACGCGCTCCGCCTGATAGATATCTCTTGCTTTCGTTCCTGGCAACAGCAACGCCTCCTGCCCCCCAAGGCGCATGGTGCCACCCAGATCGGATTCGGCGTTGCGTGCCTCTCGCCGGCCGTCACTCGCCATCCACTCCGTAATCAGACCGACCACCGGATAACGTGTCTGCGGGTCGAACTCGGAACTGTGCGCCCCTTCAAGGCTGGCGACGTTGCGTGCAAACTCCACCACCGCAAGCTGCATTCCCAGGCAGATTCCGAGAAACGGAACCTGATTCTCCCGCGCGTAACGAATCGCCCTGATTTTGCCCTCAATGCCACGTTCACCAAATCCGCCCGGAACCAGTATTGCGTCCATCCCTTCGAGTAAGGCAACGCCGTCACGTTCAATATCCTCGGAGTCCATGTAGTGAATGTTGATGCGGGCATCACAGTGAATACCGGCATGGACCAACGCCTCGGACAGCGACTTGTAGGACTCCGTCAGGTCAACATACTTGCCGACCAGAGCGATATCAACCGTATATTCCGGATGCTCCAATCGGTGCACCAGGTTTTGCCATACCGACAAGTCGGCTTCGGGCGCATCGATATTGAGGCGCTTCAACACAATGTCGTCTAGATTCTGCGCGTGCAACAAGCCGGGAATCTTGTAAATGCAGTCGACATCTACAGCCGATATCACCGCTTCTTCAGGCACATTGGTAAACAGCGCAATCTTGCTGCGCTCATGATCGGGAATTTCGCGATCGGCACGGCACAACAGGACATCCGGCTGAATACCAATTTCGCGCAATTCTTTCACCGAGTGCTGCGTCGGCTTGGTCTTGATCTCACCAGCCGAGGCAATATAGGGAACCAAGGTAAGATGAATAAAGCAGGCATTGTCGCGGCCCTGCTGGATGCTCATCTGCCTCGCCGCTTCCAGAAATGGCAGCGACTCGATGTCACCGACCGTGCCCCCGATCTCTACCAGCGCCACATCGGCGTCACCTGCACCCAAGCGGATGAAGTGCTTGATTTCATCGGTAATGTGGGGAATAACCTGAACGGTGCCGCCCAGATAATCGCCACGGCGCTCTTTGCGAATGACATTCTCGTAGATCTGGCCGGTGGTGAAATTATTCCGTTTGGCCATCTTGACGTCGACGAAGCGCTCGTAATGCCCGAGATCAAGGTCCGTTTCGGCGCCATCGGCCGTGACGAACACTTCGCCGTGCTGGAAGGGACTCATCGTTCCCGGATCAACGTTGATGTACGGATCCAGTTTGAGAAGGGTCAGATTGATGCCGCGCGACTCAAGAATCGCGGCGAGTGAAGCGGACGCAATACCTTTGCCGAGGGAGGAAACGACACCGCCAGTGACAAAGATATATTTGGTCATTCGCTAATTATGCATTCAGCCCGCCGAATGATAACGCAAAGCCCGGCCAGACAACAGGGCAGATGAAAATCTGCCCGTCCGGTCATTCTATAGCCGTCCTCAGGCTGCCGCTTTCGATTTGATATGTTTTCCGATATACAGCCAGGTATCGATGACTGTGTCCGGATTCAGCGAGATCGCCTCTATGCCTTCATCCACCAGCCATTCAGCCAGATCCGGATGATCGGAAGGCCCCTGCCCGCAGATGCCCACATATTTACCATTACGCCGGCAGGCCTCAATCGCCATGTGCAACATTTTCTTGACTGCTGGATCACGCTCGTCGAATTGGCCGGCGACGATGCCCGAATCCCTGTCGAGCCCAAGCGTGAGCTGCGTCATGTCGTTCGAGCCAATCGAAAAGCCGTCGAAATACTGCAGAAACTCATCTGCAAGCAGCGCATTGGACGGAATCTCGCACATCATGATGATGCGCAATCCGTTCTTGCCACGCTCGAGCCCATGCTCCGCCAGCAGGTCGATGACTTGCCGGGCTTCATCTACGGTTCGCACAAACGGCACCATGATTTCGATGTTCGTGAGGCCCATTTCATCACGCACGCGCCGGAGCGCACGGCACTCAAGTTCGAAGCAATCATGGAAGCTGCTGGCGATGTAGCGGGAAGCGCCGCGAAAGCCGAGCATGGGGTTCTCTTCTTCGGGCTCATACAACTTGCCGCCAATAAGACTTGAATACTCGTTTGACTTGAAATCCGACAGTCGCACAATCACCGGTTTCGGGAAAAATGCGGCGCCCAGAGTGGATATCCCTTCGACCAGTTTGTCGACGTAGAACGTGACCGGATCGGCGTAGCCGGCGGACTGCCTTTCGACTGCCACCTTGGTATCGCCCGGCAGCTTCGGATAAGCCAGAGCAGCCTTCGGGTGGACACCAATCATGCGGGCGATGATGAATTCGAGCCGCGCCAACCCGATGCCTGCGTTAGGCAATCGCTGGAAATCGAAAGCCAACTCCGGATTGCCAACGTTCATGGCAATTTTCACGGGAATATCCGGCAACTTGTCCAGTTGCAGATGCAGCACCTCCACATCAAGAATGCCCTTGTAAACGAAACCGGTATCACCCTCGGAGCACGACACCGTAACGTGCTCACCCTCGGCCATGACGTCGGTCGCGTTGCCGCTGCCAACTACTGCCGGAATTCCGAGTTCTCGCGCAATGATGGCGGCGTGGCAGGTCCGTCCGCCACGATTGGTGACGATGGCTGCCGCCTTTTTCATCACTGGCTCCCAATCCGGATCGGTCATATCGGTAACGAGGACATCACCCGCAAGCACGCGGTGCATCTCGCTCGCATCCTTGACCAGGCGCACTGTACCGGTGCCAATCCTGTTCCCGATCGCCCGGCCTTCGGCGATCACATCGCCGCGCCGCTTCAGACGAAAACGCTCCTGCGTGGCTTTCTCGTCTTCCTGCGTCTTCACGGTTTCGGGACGTGCCTGAAGAACATAGAGCGTGCCGTCCTGGCCGTCGCGCCCCCACTCGATGTCCATCGGGCGACCATAATGCTTCTCGATGCGCATCGCGTGTTGGCCCAGCTCTGCAATCTCGGCGTCACTGATGGAAAAACGGTTACGGTCCGACTCGGGCACATCGATGGTACGCGTAGACCGGCCTGCCGCGTTGTCATCAGTGAACTCCATGCGCAAAGCCTTGCTGCCCATCGTGCGCCGCAAAATCGCTGGTTTGCCGGCCTCCAGAGCCGGTTTGTATACATAGAATTCGTCCGGGTTGACCTGACCCTGCACAACCGTCTCACCGAGACCATAGGCAGACGTGATAAACACCACTTTATCGAAGCCCGATTCCGTATCGAGAGTAAACATGACGCCGCTGGCGCCGAGGTCCGAGCGAACCATGCGTTGCACGCCGGCCGATAACGCCACGTTGGAGTGCTCGAATCCCTTGTGCACGCGATAGGAAATAGCCCGGTCGTTATACAGCGAAGCAAAAACGTGCTTGATTGCCTCGAGCACATTGTCCAGACCATGGATATTCAGGTAACTCTCCTGCTGTCCGGCAAACGAAGCATCAGGCAAATCTTCCGCAGTAGCCGATGAGCGCACCGCAAACGAGACGTCGTCGGCACCACCATCGACAAGTACGTCGTAGGCGTGACGGATTTCTTCGAGCAAACGGGGCGTGAAGGGCGCATCCACGATCCACTGACGGATCTGCCTGCCTGTGCTGGCCAGCGCGTCGAGGTCATCGGTATCCAGTTTGTCGAGCGCCTCACCGATTTTCACGGTCAGCCCGGACTCTTCCAGGAAATCGCGGAACGCGGCGGCCGTGGTCGCGAAACCGCTGGGCACACGTACACCGACACTTGTTAGCTGACTGATCATCTCACCCAGGGATGCGTTCTTGCCGCCGACCTGTTCGACGTCAGTCATGCGCAGGTTCTCAAATGGAATTACGTATTGCTCTTTACTCATGGCCGCTTTCGTTATGACTGTGTGCAGTAATGCGCATGAAAAAATGTTATTTTACCGACTGATGCATCATCTTGCACCACAGCAAAATGACCCTGAACTGTACCGCTTTCTTCATCTCCGATCGCACCGGCATTACTGCGGAAATGCTCGGGCACAGCCTTCTTACGCAATTTGACGATGTTAAGTTTACCGAGGTCACCGTGCCATATGTCGACACGGAGGACAAGGCATGGGAAACGGTTGCACGCATTAATCGGACCGAGCTCGAGGACGGCACTCGCCCCCTTATATTCAGCACGTTGGTCAATACAGAGCTGTCCGCAATCGTACAGCAGGCCAATTCCCTTTATCTCGATTGCTTCCAGGTATTCATCGCCCCGATAGAGGCCGAACTTGGCGTAAAGTCGTCACACACTGTCGGACGTTCGCACAGCGTCAACAATAACAACAACAAGTATTACAACCGCATGGACGCCGTGAATTACGCCCTTGCTTCCGACGACGGGCAATCGACCAAGGATCTTGAAGCCGCCGACATCATTCTTGTCGGAGTATCCCGTAGCGGCAAAACGCCAACCTGCCTCTATCTCGGACTGCAATACGGCATCCGTGCCGCCAATTACCCCTTGATCCCCGAGGACTTCGAAGTCATGAAGCTGCCCGGATCACTCGAGTCCCACCGGGGCAAGTTGTTCGGCCTGACAATTCGGCCGGAGCGCCTGCAGCGAATACGCAATGAAAGACGCCCGGGCAGCCGCTATGCATCACTGGTCAACTGCGAGCATGAAGTGCGCGCTGCCGATACCTTGATGCGGCAGGAAAATATTCCGGTCCTCGACACGACTACCCGTTCCATCGAGGAACTCGCAACCGTGATCCTGCATCAGGCCAATCTGCAGCGAAACATCTACTAGTGAGCCCGCTGGACACTGCAGAT
>DATKYN010000008.1:0-6237 GCA_035528435.1 Burkholderiales bacterium | reverse complement strand
ACTGCAGATGTCTAAGCCTGGCTGGCACCGCGCCTTATACACAGGCTTGTTGCCCGGCCGCCTGGCTTTACGGCCCCGGAACCGGTTCCGCCGGTCCCACCACAACACGCACGGGTGCAAAACTGCGCCTGTGAACCGGACTGGCACCGTGTGTTCTCAGCGCCTCTAAATGATCCTTTGTGGGATATCCCTTGTGCCGGTCGAAACCGTAATCCGGGTATTGCCCGTGCAACATCAGCATGTGGGCATCCCGGGAAACCTTGGCAAGAATGGAGGCTGCAGAAATTGCCGGCACCAGCGCGTCACCCTTGACAATGGCTTTGGCCGGGTAAGGCAGATCGGGACAACGATTGCCATCGACCAGCACGCTCGAGGGGACGATTCCCAGTGTCTCGACCGCGCGTTTCATCGCCAGCATGCTTGCCCATAGAATGTTCAGGCGATCCACCTCTTCCACGCTGGCGAAGGCGACCGACCACGCCAGAGCTTGAGCCTTGATTACCACGGCAAGCTCCTCGCGCTTGCGCGCGGAAAGCTTCTTTGAGTCGGCCAGCCCGATGATCGGGCGTGCCGGATCAAGCACGACGCAGCCCGCAAACACCGCGCCTGCCAGTGGTCCGCGGCCTGCCTCGTCAACGCCGCAAACCATTTCCCCGATGCCCGTCACGATCTGCTCGCTGGCGCGCCTAATAGCGGAACAATCGCATCGACGGCTCGCTCAGCCGTGCCCTGGCGTAACTCCGTGTGCATCGATTGAAACCGCTCTTGCAGTTGGGCACGCAGACGCGGATTGCGGAGCAGATTGCAAACCGCCTGGGCAAGATTTTCCGGGAGCGCGTCCTCTTGTAACAACTCCGGGACTATGAATTCGCCGGCGATGATGTTCGGCAATCCGACATACGGCAGGTAGGCCTTGCGCCGCATGATCCACGCCGATGCTGCCGGCATGGTGTAGGTAATAACCATCGCGCACTTCAACAAAGCCGCCTCAAGAGTGGCTGTGCCCGAGGCGACCAGCGCCGTGTCCGCCGCGATCATCGCTTCGTGCGCATGCCCGAACAGAACCGTCAACGGCAGATTCTCCGCACCCCGGCGATATAGCGCCCCCTCAAAAATCAATCTGGTTTCCCGGCTCACCAGCGGGACCAGAAAATGCACATCCGGAATCTGCTCGCGAATCCGAAGCGCCGTCGCGATCATCAGCTCGGACATTTGCCTGACCTCGCTTTGGCGGCTTCCTGGCAGCAGAGCGACTACGCTGCTCCCCGGCGGGATCTTCAACTGCTCGCGAGTTCCGCGATGATCGGGGTGCAGGGGAAATTCGTCAGCAAGTGGATGGCCGACGTAAGCCACAGGGATGCCGGCCCGCTCATAGATTGGAACTTCGAAAGGAAACAAGGCGAGCACCTTGTCCACTGCCCGCTTGATCTTGTGAATACGCTCGCCACGCCAGGCCCAGATCGACGGGCTAACGTAGTGGATCGTGGTGATGCCGGCGGATTTGAGCTTTCGCTCCAGCGCAAGGTTGAAATCAGGCGCATCAATTCCAATAAAGACATCGGGGCGCTCCCGCAGCAATCGCCGCCTGAACTCGCGCCGCAGACGCAATAGCTTTGGCAAACTGCGTACGACTTCCACATAGCCGCGCACGGCCAATTGCTCCATCGGGTACCAGACATCCAGCCCCGCTGCCTGCATTTTCGGCCCGCCGATACCAAATGCACGAAGGCGCGGGAAACGCGCCTTGAGAGCCTGCAGCAAGTGCGTGCCAAGCAAGTCGCCCGATGCCTCGCCGGCCAGCATGGCGACACGCAGCTCCCGTGAGTCAGGCTTGTTCACGCAATGTCAGCGAATAATGCTTCGCTGCGAGGTCGATTCGAGAAACCCGGACAGCAATCCCAGTTCCGGACACCTCTCCACCTGTTGCGCGATGACCCGGCGCGCATCTTCGAGCTTCAACCCGGCTCGATACAAAGTCTTATAGGCGCGGCGAATTTCGGCTATGACGCCCGGTGAAAACCCACGGCGCTTCAATCCCTCGCTGTTGATCCCGTGGGGGACAGCGGTATTTCCCATGGCAATGACAAAAGGCGGAACATCCGCCAGCACCACCGAACCAACTCCGGTAATCGCGTGTGCCCCGACTCTGCAGAACTGGTGCACTCCGGTGAAGCCGCCAAGTATGGCGAAATCCCTGATTTCGACATGCCCGGCGAGTTGAACGCAGTTCGCGAGAATCGTGTCATTACCCACCACACAATCGTGCGCGAGATGCACATACGCCATGATCCAGTTTCTGTCACCGAGGCGCGTATAACCAAGATCCTGCGCGGTCCCGACGTTAAAGGTACAGAACTCCCGAATAACATTGTCATCGCCGATCTCGAGACGGGTCGGCTCGCCGTCATACTTCTTGTCCTGCGGTTCTTCGCCCAGGGATACATGGTGAAATACGCGATTGCGGCGTCCGATCGATGTATGGCCGCTGATCACTACGTGTGCACCAAGTGTGGTGCCCTCAGCGATCTCGACATGCTCACCGACGATCGAATACGGCCCGATCTGCACATCGTCGGCAAGCTTTGCAGCTGGATGAACGATTGCAGTTTCGTGAATCATACGTTTCTCATGGTGCACATCAGCTTTGCTTCTGACACCAACTTCTCACCCACGTATGCCTGACCACTGAACTTCCAGATTCCGCGAATGTTGCGCACGATCTGCGCTTTGATGATCAGTTGATCGCCGGGTGTAACCGGTCTCTTGAATCGCGCATCGTCGATTCCCACGAAATAGAAAACATTATTGTCATCCCGGGTGATGTCAAAAGTCTTGAATGCCAGCAAGGCAGACGCCTGCGCCATTGCCTCGACGATCAGCACACCTGGCATCACCGCATAGTTCGGGAAATGACCATTGAAGTACGGTTCGTTCATCGTCACGTTTTTCAGCGCGACAAGCTCTTTTCCCGGATCGCAAGAAAGCACACGATCAATCAGCAAAAACGGGTATCGGTGCGGAAGCAAGCGCATGACTTCCTGAATGTCCATCGTGTCGTCTGCCATCAGGCTTTCCCAGTTCTGAATTGTCTGTTCATTTTCTTCGATGCCCCTTACTTTCATTCTCCAGAATCCGAATACGGTCGCGCAGGTCCTTCAGATGGCGGATCAGGGAGGCATTCCTTGACCACTCCTGATGCTCGATCATCGGGAAAATGCCTGTGTACTTCCCGGCCTTGTGAATGGATTTAGGAACCAGGGTCCCGGCGGAGACCTCGACATTGTCGACAATCTCGATATGGCCGTGAATCATTGCGCCACCACCGATCCGGCAGTAACGACCGATTCGCGCACTTCCAGCCACGCCAACACATCCGGCAATGGCGGTGTGTGCACCGATATGGCAGTTGTGCCCAATCTGGATCTGGTTGTCCATCTTTACGTCATCTTCAATGACGGTGTCCTCGAGCGCGCCGCGGTCAATTGTCGTATTGGCACCAATCTCCACGTCAGCGCCAATCACCACGCGTCCGATTTGGGGAATCTTCAACCAGCGTCCCTCATCCATCGCCATGCCAAATCCGTCGGCGCCGACGACCGCTCCTGAATGCACAATACCGCGTTCACCGATGCAGCATTTATCGTAAATGGTGACGTTGGCATGGATCAGTGTTCCTGCACCGATTCGCGCCTGCCGACCAACATAACTGCCCGCTCCGATCCGCACGCCGGCGCCGATATCGGCCCCGTCATCAATGACAGCGCCCGGACCAATGCTGACGTTTTCTGCCAGGCACGCAGTCTCCGCAACACTGGCCTGCTCATGCACACCTGTCAGGTAATCGCTCCGGGGATTAAGCAACGCGCATACCCTGGCGTAGTACGCGTAGGGGTTGTCGCAGACGATGCGGGGGATATCGGTCGCGGTGGCGAGATCCCGCCCGACAATCACCGCGCTGGCACAGGTGCGTTCCAGATCTTTCTGATATCGCGCGTTGGTGACAAAAGTGATATCGCCCGACTGCGCCGAATTCAGTGGAGCCATACGCGAGACAGGTGTCGAGGCATCGCCGCTGATCTCGCCGCCAAACCTGGTTGCTATCTCGAAAAGTGAATAAGACCCACACGGTCCATCGGTCATTTTGACTGCGCCTGGAAACAACCCGGCCGTGTAATGCACCCGTTGGACAATTGCTTCGTACTACTCGCCAAGCGCTTTTATCACCTTCTCGGTAATGTCCACTCGAGGGCTGCGGTAGACAGCTTCCTGCAAAATCAGGTCGTACTTTTCATTCTCGGCAATCTCCTTGATCACCTTGTTAGCGCTCTGCAAAACCGCTGCGAGCTCTTCATTTTTTCGAAGATTCAGCTCTTCACGAAACTCCCGCTCAAGCCTTTGGCGCTCACGTGACAATCGCCCGAGTTCCGTCTCTCGATCACGGCGCTGCGACGCGCTCATCGTCATGCCTTCTTTTTCAAGTTGCACCTGGATGGTCCTCGCCTCCTCGCCGACCTTTTTGATCTCGGCTTCACGCGGCGCGAACTCCTTCTCCAGTTTCTGCAAGGCCCTTACGGCGGGAGCAGCTTCGCGGAACACCCTCTCCGTACTAACAAAACCAATCTTGATTTCCTGCGCAACCGCCACAGATCCATTCATGAACATCAAGAAAGTCGCAACTGCCAGCAACACTGTTCTCACTATCGATGTCTCCTTAAGCATATGTTCGGGTCCGGGAATTTGCCAAACTTCAGAATCAGAAAACGTTACCAAGTGTGAACTGGATCCGCTCCGTATCATCTTCCGGCTGATCATTAAGTGGATAAGCAAAGTTCAGGCGAAGCGGCCCAACCGGCGAAAACCAGCTAAAGGCAAGGCCGGTTGAATACCTCATCTCCGAGAATATATAGTCGTAATCTTCACCTACCATGCCGCCATCCACAAACCATGCGAGCCGGGCGGACTTATCACCCTTCAGGCCGGGAACAGGGAACAACAATTCCATCGTTCCGATAACCTGTCGCGACCCACCCAATGCATCGCCATTTACGTCTTTCGGACCCAACGTTGCTGTGGCATAACCTCTGACCGTATTGACACCGCCAGCATAGAAGTTCTTGTAGAAGGGCAAGGACTGATCACCGTAACCGTCAGCGTAACCAACCCTGCCTTCCGTAAGCAGTGTCAGATTTTTTGCCATTGCATAATACCATTGAAGGCGGTAAGTCAACCGGTAGTAGGTTAACTCACCCAACGGGACACTCACTTCGCCATTGAGCCGCTGAATGGTGCCCGACGTCGTATAGATGACACTGTCGCGTTTGTCGCGAGCCCAACCGACCGTAAATGGATAGGCATCCGTAATGTCGCCAAATTCGTTTACAAAATCGATGTAACGCTGCGGACTCTCGGGGAAAACACCGATGTCTGTCTTTTCGTAGGCGAATCCATAATTAATGCGATCGAATTCGCTAATTGGCACTCCGAAACGGATACCGGCACCAGTCGTTTTAGTCGTAAACGGCGAAACCGAAAGGCTCGTCGAGTCCAGATCGCGGCGGTAAAGATCGAATCCCCTGCTGACCCCATTGTCTGTGTAATACGGGTTGTTGTACGACAGGGCGTAAGTCTGGTTGACACTGCCCGAGCTGATCGAAAAGGACAGCGCGTTACCAGTCCCCATAATGTTCTGCTGAGCCAGAGACGCCGTCACTACGACCCGCTCGGTGGTCGAATACCCGATTCCGAAGTTAAGGTTTCCGGTGGAACGCTCGCTCACCTTGATATTCACATCAACCTGATCTGAGGTGCCGGGCACCGAAGGCGTGTCGACCTGCACCTCGGAAAAGAATCCGAGTTTGTCGATGCGCTGGCGCGACCGGTTCAATTTCTTCGTCGAGTACCACGCGCTCTCAAGCTGGCGTAGCTCACGCCGGATGACCTCGTCACGTGTTTCTGAATTTCCCGAAATATTGATGCGCCGCACATAAACGCGCCGGCCGGGATCGATATATAACGTGAACGCGACTTCGTTGTTCTCCCGGTCAAGCTCCGGAACAGCGTTAACTGCCGCGAAAGCGTACCCCTCGTCCCCGAGGCGTTCGGATATCAGCTTGGTCGTTTCGATCAGGTCTTCCCGGGAGAACACCTCGCCCGGAGCGACCTGGATCAGTTCTCTCAACTCTTCCTCAGGTGCCACCAGATCGCCGGCAAGATTGACACTGGTAACCGTGTACTGCC
>DATKYN010000007.1:0-70691 GCA_035528435.1 Burkholderiales bacterium | reverse complement strand
CTTCCGTGGTCCGGTAACGGTCAACATTCAACTGGTCAATCGCGGCGTCAAACTGGAAGAACGGTTCGGCAAATTTTTTGAGATTGAATACGCCTTCGATATTCGACTCATCGAAGCGGGTCTTGAGGTCCACCTTGACTGCCTCTGTTTTCAAGTCCGCATCAACGCGCGCATTCAGCGGGATCGTGGTTGACTCCATCGGCAAGGCCGGCGAACGAACCTCATAGCGTCCGACGATCTTCGGCAAGCGAAAACGCTGTTTCTCCAGATCGCCAGTCAGCGGTGTGGTCATTCGCCCCTTGATAGCGTTCTCGCCTTGCTGCGCGTCAATATCGATAGCAGCCTCACCAATACTCAATGCCTGCGCTGAACCCTCTACAGCGGCCAGCCGGATGTTGGCATCAGCCCGCAGATCCGGGCCGCGCGCCTCGACGACTGCAACGACTGCTGCACCGCTGGCCTGCTCTTGCGTAATCGCCAGTCGCGGCGCATCCAGCTTCGCAGAAAATGTGTTGTCAGCCTGCTTGCCAGCGGCACGCACCGCCATGCCTTCCAGATCGATCTGCTGGCTTTCCAGATCCATCGCCAGCTTCGGCAACGTGAGCTTCGCTTCAGTCAGCTCGACGCCAGCGAAAACGCCCGTCAGGGTGGCGACCATCTGCTCGACCGTGACCGCGCTTTTATCGAGTAGCAGTTTTGGCACCATTGCAGCGATCGAAAACCGGTCCTTGTCCAGCATGCCCGAGGCCTCAAGCGCCAGGCCATTAACCGCAGTTCGCTGGATCGACGGTTGCGTCTCGACTTCATTGGCGGACACCGTCAACTGCAGATCACTCACGATGGCGGCAATGCCCTGGGTACTCGCCTCGAAAGCGGTGACCCTGATCAACTCTGCAGTGGTATCGACTTCCAGCGTCCCCGACGCACGCGTGCGCAGGTCAAGAATCGGCTGGTCCGCCCGCACAACAACACTGTACTCAAAGGATGTTGGCACCCCCTGCGCGACGCGTCCGGTCTTCAGCGAGAGTTCTGAAATATCAAGGGTCGTGTCAGCCTGCTCATCGCGAAAGCTGAAGGCACCATTGTTGATACGCACGCCCTGCACGTCGAGCGTCATTGGCGGACCACCATCCCGGTCCGGCTCATCCTGCTGCTCTTCCTGTGGCGCTTCGCCGGACGCTTTGCCTTGCGTCAGATCATCGATGTTCATCGTTCCGTCAGCACGCTTGACGAGGCGGGCGCGCAAACCATCGACCATAACTTCATCAACAACGATCTTCCTGGACAACAATGGCATTAATGCCAGCGCAACCCGCAAATCCTCCACGCCCGCGAACTCGGCCTGTGAACAATGCTCCGATAGTTGCGTGCGCCCGAGACTGACACCGATCTTAGGGAAAAACGTCAGCCGGATATCGCCCTCGATGGTAAGGGTGCGATCAGTTTCGTCCTTAACCAACCGGACAATGTCGTCCTTGTATTCATTGGGGTCGAACGTCGCTGTGACGTAAGCTATTACGGCGGCCATCACGACAACCACCACAACCAGCACATATAACCCGTATTTTAGATACCTCACCTGTGCGAACTCCTCCCCGAGGGGGCTCCGATTTACACGCAAGCCCGTATTATCGCCGCAGTGTGGTCGTAACGGGAGGGCCAAGCCGGGAACGCGCCCGTTAAAAACTTTTCCCGGCTCGCTGTTGGCGAATCCCGCCGTTTATCGCTCGTCATCGACCTCCACCAGCACGCGGCACTGTAATTAGACCCGGATGGGAATGCAATTGGCCCGCCTTGAGGCGAGCGGTCATCCTTCACACTGAAAGCGCTCAGGATCGCCAGCGCAAGCGTCGGGGGCCAAGCAAACGCTCACCGGATGTTCGATTGTGTATCCGGATCGGCTTTCGCCGAAGGGCGATCTCCGCGAGCAGTGCTCGCTCGCCGAACACGGTGGACACCCGGTCATTGCCCCCTGGAGCGGGCGGCGGGAATCGAACCCGCGTCTAAAGCTTGGGAAGCTTTCGTTCTACCATTGAACTACGCCCGCTATACGTCTGGTTTCCGGAGATTCTACAGTCATACGGCGTGACGAGTCACGGTCGGGTGGTAGAGGAACGACCGTGACTTCTCACTCTGTCCGACTGTAGCCCCCCGGGCTAATTCAGATTGTCGCTCCGGTGGTAAACTCGTACTTTGGCAATTCTGGCTACCTTGCACCTTGTAAACTGGCGTGATTCAACTCACAGTCAACGGCGAATCGAGGCGATTCGATCGCGAAATCACGGTTTCGCAGCTGCTCGAAACCATGGCGCTTACCGACAAGCGCGTGGCTTTGGAGCGCAACGGCGAAATCGTGCCGCGAAGCCACTATGCCGAACAACGCCTGTCTGACGGTGACCAGTTGGAAATCGTCGCTGCGGTCGGCGGCGGTTAGTCACCCGGCGGCATTGCCATTGGCTGTGTCTCGCACCGTGCCTGCCACTGAATCTGGAACTGTCCTGAGCCTCATGAATATGAACAAACTCACCATCGGCCAACGTGAATTCGATTCCCGCTTGATCGTGGGAACCGGCAAGTACCGGGATTTTGAGCAGACTCGCCAGGCGATCGAAGCCAGTGGCGCCGAAATCGTAACGGTTGCCATCCGCCGCACGAATATCGGCCAAAGCGCCGGCGAACCGAGCTTGCTCGACTACGTCCCGCCATCGCAGTTCACCCTGCTGCCAAATACCGCCGGGTGTTACACCGCGCGTGATGCAGTGCGTACGCTGCGACTGGCGCGCGAGCTACTCGACGGGCATGACCTCGTGAAGCTGGAAGTATTGGGCGACCCAAAGACCTTGTACCCGAACGTCGTCGAAACCCTTGCCGCAGCGGAAACGCTGGTAAAGGAAGGTTTCAAGGTGATGGTGTACACCTCGGACGACCCGGTCGTGGCGAAGCAACTGGAGGAAACCGGTTGCGTTGCGATCATGCCACTGGCGTCGCTGATCGGATCGGGGATGGGCATTCTCAATCCATGGAGCCTGGAGATTATCATCGACAACGCCAATGTACCGGTGGTGGTCGACGCCGGAGTCGGTACCGCGTCAGACGCCGCCATTGCGATGGAACTGGGATGCGACGGCATTCTGATGAACACTGCGATTGCCGCCGCGAACGACCCGGTCTTGATGGCCTCGGCCATGCGCAAGGCGGTTGAGGCCGGACGCGAAGCCTTTATGGCTGGCCGTATGCCGAAGAAAAGCTATCGCGCCTCACCCAGCTCGCCAACAACGGACATCATCGCGCCATCCGGGGCAGACAACAAAGCAGCCTGAGCGCGCAGGTTCGGTGCCACACGATTCGCACCCAATGAACGACACTCATCGACCAATCCGAAGCTTCGTTCTTCGCCAAGGGCGCATGTCGCGCGCCCAGCGACTTGCCTGCGACGAACTGCTCCCGGTTTATGGCATCGACTTTGCGAAATGCTTGCTCGATTTCGAGCATCTTTTCAATCGCGACGCTCCGACGGTACTGGAGATTGGTTTCGGCATGGGGGAGACCACGGCGCGTATCGCCGCTCAACACCCGGAGAACAATTTTGTCGGCATTGAAGTTCACTCGCCCGGCGTGGGCAGCCTGCTCAAGCTGACTTCGGAACAGGGCCTGACGAACGTGCGCGTGATCCAGCACGACGCCGTCGAAGTGGTGCGAGGCATGATTGCACCTGAGAGCTTGCACCGCATTCACGTATTTTTTCCGGACCCGTGGCCGAAAAAACGCCATCACAAACGCCGCCTGCTGCAACCGGAATTCGTTAGCGCGCTTTCACAACGTCTGGAGCATGGGGGATACCTGCACGTTGCTACCGATTGGCAGGATTATGCCGAACACATTCTGGAAGTTTTATCGGCCGAAGCATTGCTTGAAAACAGCGCGCCACACTTTGCGCCTCGCCCGGCATACCGGCCGCAAACCAAGTTCGAAACGCGCGGTTTGAAGCTGGGGCATGGCGTATGGGACATCATTTTCCGTCGCCGCTGATCGGCATTTTCGCCACGGCGGAGCGGGCGCCACAAGCGACCAGTCCGCTTCATACCTCTGCGTCAAGAAACAGGGTCAACAGATCATTCAAGAAGCGTTGCCCCTTCAAACTCGGCTTTAAACGTGCAACGGTATGCTCTATCAACCCGGTTTCCCGGGCTTTTTTCAAACGGCCAGCGATGGCCGAAACCGGCAATCCCGTTCTTTCCTGGAAGATGCCTGCTTCCACCCCTCCGGTGAGCCGCATCGCATTCATCATGAATTCGAACGGCAATCCATGCGCTGGAACCTCGCTTGCAGTCTGGATCGGCGTCCCATTTGCCACCCGCCGAAGATACTCGCGCGGCTGTTTGTAACGCATCTCGCGAACGATGCGATCGGGGAACGATATTTTCGAGTGCGCACCGGCGCCGATGCCAAGATAGTCCCCAAAGCGCCAATAGTTCAGGTTGTGGCGGGATTCAAATCCGGGCTTCGCAAACGCCGATGTCTCGTAGTGGACGTAGCCTTGCTCTGCCAATAGCGCCTCAAGCGCTTCCTGCATTGCTGCCGCCACATCATCATCGGGAACCTGCGGGGGATAACGATGAAAGTACGTATTCGGCTCGACGGTCAGATGATAGACCGACAGATGCTGGGGTGAGTACGCAAGCACGGCGCGCAAGTCACGCAGCGCATCCTCCATTTCCTGGCCCGGAAGCGCATACATCAAATCCACATTGATGCTGTCGAAA
The DNA here is from genome assembly GCA_035528435.1 of Burkholderiales bacterium. GTDB lineage: Bacteria > Pseudomonadota > Gammaproteobacteria > Burkholderiales > Eutrophovitaceae > SG8-40. The sequence continues at coordinate 65,928 of DATKYN010000007.1, read as the reverse complement.
CACGCCTGTGCGGTTTCAATGGCATCACGTGCCTGTTGCGCATCATGGATGCGCCCCAACGCGCGCAGATGCTTCGGGTTGAGGCTTTGCACGCCAACCGAGAGGCGGTTCACGCCAGCGGCGCGAAACCCGGCAAATCTGGCAGCTTCAACCGTCCCCGGATTGGCCTCCAGCGTAATCTCGGCACCGGGGAGGAGCGTGACACGAGCCCGAATGGCCGCCAGCAGCCGGTCGATGGCGTCAGCCGATAACAGCGATGGCGTACCACCACCAAAGAAGACAGTATGGACCGGACGCCCCCAGATGGACGGCAACGCCGATTCCAGATCGCTAATGAGGGCTGCGACGTAAGCCTGCTCCGGCAGCTCGCCACGCGCCTCATGCGAATTGAAATCGCAATACGGGCACTTGCGCACACACCAGGGGATGTGGACGTACAGCGACAGGGGCGGCAACGCTGCAAGTCGCACGGTCCCCGGTAATTGCAGTTTTACCGGGGACAGGATTTTGGTAGAAGACGAAGGCATTGGAAGCGTGGTTTCAGCAGACCATTCTAGCTCGCCGGCCCGGGTCCACGTGATCTGTTAATCTCACGATCGAAACGCTCCGAATCTGAAGGAATGCACATGAACAATCCGGCCCCAAACGAAACGGCAATCAGCGTCGATGATCAGGTAGCGAAAATATTTACCTGGCGGCGGGGATTCAATGCGGTATTCCTGATCGATATCGGTGTCGAACTGGGATTGTTCAAGACGCTCGCCGAGAAACCCGGGCAAACTGCGGCACAAATCGCGGCTGACCTTAAATTGCATCCACCCTATGTCGACGTGTGGTGCATGACCGCATTGGGACTTGGCTTACTCGATGCCGATGCGCAACGCCACTTCACGCTGGCACCGTACATGGACAAGATACTCGCCTCCCCCGGACATCCGCGCGACCTGACTGGCTACATACGACTGGGAACGGCGTTCCTGACCGAGGATTTCGAACTGTGTCGCAAGGCATTCCGCACCGGGGAGACAGTGCCCTTCCAGGGCCGCAGTCATGCCTTCGCTGACACGATTGGCGACGCTATCGGCGGGCTGCATATGGCAACCGCCCGCAAAATACTCCCCAATCTTGACGGTATGCCCGAGCGCCTCGAAAACGGCGCGCGCGTGCTCGAAATCGGCTGCGGTACCGGCCGCTTTCTGATGCAACTCGCCAAGGCCTGGCCCAATGCACACTGTACCGGCGCAGACATCGACCCGACCGGAATCGAGATCGCCAGAAACAAGATTGGCATGGCCGGCATGGAATCACGCATCGAAGTCATCGAAAGCGACGTTGCCGATCTGCCGGAGGCCAGCTTTGATGCCGTCGTGATGATCGAGGTCCTGCACGAGATTGCACCGCAGATCAGGCAGCATGTCATCAATGGCTGTGCCCATGTACTCAAACCCGGCGGTTGGTTACTGATCGTTGACGAAACCTACCCATCGACAATCGAGGAAGCACGCCGTCCGGAGTTCCAGTTTCCGCTGCAAACCGGATTTGAGGAAATGACCTGGGGTAATGTCATCCCCACGCGCGAGGAGCAGGAACAACTGCTGTCCGTTGCGGGCTTCAAAGGCGCTCCCGATCGCTCGCTGATTGGTGAAGGCTTTACGATTCTGAGCATCAAACGCTAGACGCCCAACCAGGCGGAGGTAATCGCGTCTGAGGCCGGTCCCGAACCCCTACGTTTCGCGCACCCTTGGCAGGCTGATGCCAGACCCGACTACACCTTGTGACGTTGACAGGACACGCATGAGTTTGCGCATGGCCTTGCCACGGTGACTGACCCGGTTCTTCCTGGAGGACGCCAGTTCCGCACCGGTCAAACCCGAGTGGCAATCCAGAAACAGGGGATCGTACCCAAAACCGCGCGTGCCGCGCGGCGAACGCAGAATCTCGCCGTGCCATTCACCTTCTGCGATGATCGGCTGTGGATCATCAGCATATCGCACAAGGACGATGACGCAATAGTAATGAGCGCGCCGGTCGGACAGTGCGGACATCTGCTGCAGAAGGCACGCGTTGTTATTCTCGTCCGACGACGGCAGCCCGGCATAGCGCGCCGAGTGCACACCAGGCGCACCACCAAGTGCTGCCACACAGATGCCGGAATCGTCGGCAAGCGCCGGCAATCCGGTCGCAACCGCTGCATGGCGGGCCTTGGCGAGGGCGTTTTCGACGAATGTCGGGTGCGGCTCCTCCGCGGGCGGCACGCCCAACACTTCCTGAGGGACGATCTCGAGGCCAAGCGGTGTGAGCAAGCGGGCAATCTCTCGGATCTTGCCCGGATTACCGGATGCAAGAACGACCTTGCCGGCCGGACTCATCGGCTTCACAACTGCAGCGCCGACTTCTGGATTTGCACCAGACGCCCGATTCCCTCTGAGGCAAGGCCAATGAGGGCATCCAACTCGGCACGATTGAATACATCGCCTTCAGCCGTACCCTGAACCTCGACGAATCCGCCAGCACCCGTCATTACGACGTTCATGTCGGTATCGCAGCCCGAATCTTCAGTGTAATCAAGATCGAGCATGGCTTCGCCCTGAACAATGCCGACGGATACCGCCGCCACCAGGTCCCGGATCGGCCATTTCGAGATAACCTTGTTACGCATCAGCAGGTTTGCCGCATCATGTAGCGCGACATATGCTCCGGTAATGCTGGCGGTGCGGGTACCGCCATCGGCCTGAATGACGTCGCAATCCACATGCACCGTGCGCTCACCCAGCAGCGGCAGCGCCGTCACCGCGCGCAGGCTGCGGCCAATCAGGCGCTGGATTTCCTGGGTCCGTCCTGACTGCTTGCCGCGGGCGGCCTCACGGTCCATGCGACTGCCGGTTGAGCGCGGCAACATGCCGTACTCGGCAGTGAGCCAGCCCTGCCCTTTGCCCTTGAGAAATGGCGGCACCCTTTCCACCACACTTGCTGTGCAGATAACCCGGGTCTCGCCAAATTCAATCAGGACCGAACCTTCCGCATGACGCGTGAAACCGCGATGAATTCGAATCTCGCGCAGATCGCGCGTACCACGTCCATTCTGTCGCATTACATCTCCTCTGGTGACTGCATGCTGTGATCATGCCGCCCGAATCTTTCCAGCTTGCCCTCGAACCAGGGACGCGGCGGGATATCGATTCTGTGTTATCGTTTTCTACCGCCTGATTGTCGTGGGATGCCTCCCACCTTGTAAAGCACGACTGCAATGATCTTCAGTATGACGGGTTACGCTGCTGTCACTGACGAGTCCCCTCTGGGTGGACTCAGTCTTGACTTGCGGTCCGTAAATCATCGCTATCTCGACATCCAGTTCCGCATGCCCGATGAACTACGTGTTCTTGAATCGGCCCTGCGCGAGCGAATCTCCGCGCGTGTTACCCGCGGCAAGGTCGAATGCCGAATCAGTTTCAACATGGCCGCTGCGTCGACAGCGATGCAACTTGATGAAGCCCTGCTTGCACAGTTGGCACAGCTTGACGAGCAAGTGCGGGCCGCGCTGCCTGGCGCCGAGTCGCTGCGTGTCAATGACGTATTGCGCTGGCCTGGCATGCTCGGCAACGACGGAATGCCGGCCGAGCAACTCAAGGAAAAGTGCCTGAATCTGGTTGACCAGGCTTGCACCGACCTGAGTGCCGCGCGGGCACGTGAAGGCGAAAAGCTCAAGGCGATCCTGCTTGAACGCGCTGCCAGTATCGATGCAATCGTCGAAGACGTTGCGCCGCGCATTCCTCAACTTGTCGACGCGTTTCACGAAAAGCTGACTATACGGCTGCGCGACGCGATGCTCGAACCCGAGAACGATCGACTGAAACAGGAAGTCGTCATGTTCGCATCGAAGATTGATGTCGATGAGGAGTTGCAGCGGCTTTTGACGCATGTCACGGAAATCCGCCGCATCCTTGAAAAAGGCGGAACGGTCGGCAAACGCCTGGACTTCCTGATGCAGGAACTGAACCGGGAAGCAAATACCCTCGGGTCCAAGTCAGCGGATGTTGAAGTGACCCAGGGCGCAATGAGCTTGAAGGTGCTCATTGAACAGATGCGCGAGCAGATTCAGAACATCGAATGAAGGGCAACGTCATCATAGTCTCCGCCCCTTCCGGGGCCGGCAAAACCTCGCTGGTCGGGAAGCTGATTGAACTGGACCCAGTCACCCGAAAATCGGTTTCGCACACGACACGCCAGCGTCGCCCGGGAGAACAGGACGGCAGCGATTACCACTTTGTCAGTAAAGATTCGTTCGAGACCATGCTTGAAGCTGGCGAGTTCCTGGAAAGCGCGCAGGTGCATGGAAATATGTATGGCACCGGGCAAAAGTGGCTCGAGGAGCAACGACGGCAGGGTCGAGACATTGTCCTTGAAATTGACTGGCAAGGCGCCATGCAGGTTCGTACCCTGATGCCCGAGGCAATCGGCGTTTTCGTACTGCCGCCGTCGATTGATGCGCTCCGCGGGAGACTGACCAAACGAGCCCAGGACAGCGACGAGGTGATTGCCCGCCGGCTGGCCGCCGCCCGCAGTGAGGTATCCCATGTGCACGAGTTTGACTATGTTATTATCAATGACGAATTCGACACAGCGGTGCAGGACCTGATTAGCATCGTTCGCAGTACGCGACTGCGCCTAGCGGCACAGCTTGATCGAAACCAAGCTCTTATCAACAGCATAAAGTGATCGGCGTATGGCACGAATCACAGTCGACGATTGTCTGGGTAGTATCTCTAACCGCTTTGAGCTGACGCTTGCTGCGACCTATCGCGCCCGGCAAATCGCGACCGGCGCTTCGCCGCATGTCGAAGGCAACAAGGATAAGCCAACGGTGATCGCTTTGCGCGAGATTGCAGCTGGCAAGGTCGGTCTCGAGGTTCTCAACCCAAAGGCGTAGACTCGACCCCAATGCCCCGTCCCGCATGGAGGACAGGGCAAGAACGCAATTGGATACCATGACGCCCCTGCACACAGGACAGCAACCAGCCCCGCCGGAAACAACGCCGGCGGCTAATGTCCTGTTCAGGGATGCAGCCGACTATCTGCGGTCGGAGGAAGTCTCCCAGCTCGAAAGCGCCTACCAGTTCAGTGATAGCGCGCACCACGGTCAGTTTCGCATGACCGGCGACCCGTATATCTCCCACCCCGTTGCGGTATCACAGATACTCGTGCAATGGAGGCTGGATGGCCAGGCGCTGACCGCGGCCCTGCTACACGACGTGATGGAAGACACGTCCGTCACCAAAGGCGACATTGAGGAACGATACGGGAAAGTCGTCGCCGAGCTCGTCGATGGCGTATCCAAGCTCGACAAGTTTCAGTTCGAGTCGCAGGAACAGGAGCAGGCCGAGAACTTCCGCAAGATGCTGCTGGCGATGGCCCGTGATGTACGCGTCATCCTCATTAAGCTCGCTGACCGACTGCACAATATGCGCACTTTGACCGCGATGCAGCGACACAAGCGGGCGCGCATCGCGCGCGAGACAATGGAGATCTACGCGCCTATTGCCAACCGCCTGGGGTTGAACAATCTGTATCAGGAGCTACAGGAGCTGTCGCTTCAGCATCGGTACCCGAACCGTTATCAGGTGCTGATGAAAGCGCTCACGCGTGCGCGCGGCAATCGTCGAGAAGTAGTGAGCAAGATTCTCGATGCGATCCGGAAGACGCTGAGCGATCACAATATTGAAGCGGTGGTTACCGGGCGCGAAAAAACGTTGTACAGCATCTACAAGAAGATGACGGAGAAAACGTTGTCGTTTGCCGAGGTCTACGACATCTACGGTTTCCGCGTCATCGTCAATGACATGCCGGCGTGCTATCTGGCGTTGGGTGCATTGCATCAGCTCTACAAGCCGATTCCGGGCAAGTTCAAGGACTACATAGCGATCGCAAAGGACAACGGCTATCAGTCGTTGCATACCACCCTGTTTGGCCCGTTCAGCACGCCCATCGAAGTACAGATCCGCACCGAAGAGATGCACAAGATTGCCGAAGCAGGCGTTGCATCGCACTGGTTGTACAAAGAAAGCGGCACATCTCTGTCGGATTTGCAGACCAAGACGCACCAGTGGATGCAAAGCTTGCTGGAGATGCATTCGGAATCAGGAAATGCGGCGGAGTTCCTGGAACACTTGAAAGTCGACCTGTTCCCGGACGAGGTCTACGTTTTTACGCCGAAAGGCAAAATCATGTCGATGCCGCACGGTGCGACGTGTGTCGATTTTGCCTATGCCGTGCATACTGATATCGGAAGTCACTGCGTCGCGGCCAAGATAAACCACGAACTGGTACCGCTTCGAACCGAGCTGACAAGTGGTGATCGCGTCGAAATCATCACTGCAGCACACGCGAAACCCAATCCCGCATGGCTCAATTTTGTCGTCACCAGCAAGGCGCGCTCGCGCATTCGCCATGTTATGAAGACCATGCAGTACGAAGAATCCTCGAAGCTCGGGGAGCGACTGCTCGTCCAGGCACTGGTCGCGCTCAAGTCGGGGCCGGAGGACATCACTGACGAGCAATGGGCCCAGTTGTTGAAAAATACCGCTGCCAAGTCGCGTGACGAGGTGCTCGCCGACCTCGGACTGGGAAAACAACTTGCGGTGGTGGTCGCGCGCCAACTGCTGTCAATCGGCGAACACGATGGCGCAACCCGGCAACCAGGCAGTCTGGTGATACACGGTTCAGAGGGAATGGCCCTGCAGTTTGCGAAATGCTGCCACCCCATCCCCGGTGATCCGATCATTGGCTACCTGCGAAAAGGGCATGGGCTGATCATCCATACTCACGACTGTCCGGTGGCACGCCGGTCGCGGGCTGACACCGACAAGTGGATGGACGTCGAATGGGCGTCAGACTCAAAGAAGCTGTTTACAGTCAACTTACGGGTACTGGCATCGGAAGGGCGTGGCGTGCTGGCCAAAATCGCGGCCGAAATAGCAAAAACCGAATCGAACATCGAGAGCGTGAATCTGGAACCAAGTCACTCCTCGGCCTATGCCGAAATCAACTTTTCCGTGCTGGTTGCCGACCGGATCCACCTTGCCAAGGTCATGCGCGGCCTGCGCAGCGTCCCCGAAGTGGTTCGCGTCACAAGACTCAAATCCTGACCCCCGCGCCAAACGTGCGGTGACTTTGACCTGGGTCAAGCCGGTTTCCAGGGGGCTTCTATAATGGTTCGCAATGGATTGTTCAGGTGTTGGATATGAAGAGTTTGCTCTGCTGTATCGCACTGATCGCGCTCGGTTTGAATGCCTTTGCTGACGAAGGTGATTTCTCGCTCGAGTACGAGAGACAGGAGTCCCTAGAATTGCCCGGCCTCACCGCTGGCTGCCACGTCTGCGAATGGCGCCCCAAACTCAATCAAAAACCCGCCCCCGAACAGTGCGGCGTCGATTCGGCGGGCAAGCCGCTGCTAGGCCTGTACGAATGCGGATTCTCCGAAGACTGCGAGCGCGTTTGCCATTTCCTCGGTTGCGGTGAAGGCTGAGCGGGTCACAGCTACCGTTACGCTGCGTCTGAACCGATTCTCGTCGGGCAGGCACTTTGCCCTGGAGCCGGATCATCGGGTTCCTGTTTCTGCACCCGAACGTCTAGCTGCCGTCTCCCGGCAGCGACGCAATTGAAGGCCTTTTCGTCCCGCAAGCCGGACGATCAATCATAATTTATTGAAAACTCGACCTTTCATGGTGATGGCACGGCAGTTGCGATAGTGCGTACGAGCACTGCTCGCACCGAACCACGCTGGAGGAGCCATCGATGATTGATCCGATCACAAGTTTGCAGCAACGTCCAATGCGCACGTTAAGCAGCATCGTTCAGGAATCGCTTCATACGCTTTTCCAGGTTCTCCTGCTTTCGATGCTGTTACTCGGCATTGGCGGCATCGTCTTCAAGGCGATCGGCGCAGACGGCTGGCTACCAGGCTTGTTGCAGAGCGCCTGGGACAGTGGCCCGGCACACCTGGTCCTCGCCACCTCGGCACTGTTTGTTGGCGGCATGTGGATCAAGCGTTTTCTCTATCGCAGACCGAACGTAAACAACCGCACGGGCGATTTCCTGGTGTTTGGCTGCCTCGCGCTCGGCATATTTTTCGCGCTGCGGCTGACTATCACAGGCGGACTCTGAAAGATCTAATGACCTTCCTGCGAGACCTTGTCGCTCAGAGCAGACACTGATGTTTCATTGTGAATCCAACACTTGCGAGCACGCGACGATTGAGCGTCTCCTGCAAGCGACACGGTGGGCTGCTTTAGACTAGCAGCGCATCTCGACCAGGATATTTGGCCTCCTCCCACCCCGCGCCGGCAATCGGCGCCTGAAAAGAAAGGCCGCGAATTTGCGGCCTTTCTTTCTTTTTCCTGACTACCGGATTCCGGTTCACCTTACCGTCAGGGGCGTGTCATCTCACAAGTCGTTGGCAGATAGGTATCTGCTGCCTCAACCCGAAAATCCGTCTTCGGCCCCATACCGGTGCGCTCGACATCGTACTTCACGCCTTCTTCACCCAGTTTTCTCAAGGTCGACACGTATAGGGGCTGCATCAATTGATGGTTGTCCTCACGCACCCAGACCTCACCGGTGATACCTTCGTAGCGGGCACCTTCCATCGCCTTGGCAATGGCAAGCGGATCCGTAGAACCGGTCTTCTCGATCGCTTGCACCAGCAACTCCATGCCATGCTGCAAAGTCAGGAAGAAGAAATCGTCATTTGCGTCGGGGAACCGCGCCCGATACTGCTCGACCAGATTGTCCGATGCCGCACCGCCAGCGTTGACGTGCCACATTGTGACTTGCTTGACATGATCGATACCGGCGTCACCGATCGCGGCCGGTCCTCCGACAATGCCAGCGTAATAGCTGTAGTAATCCACATCCAGACCGGAATCGCGACCGGCCCGAACCAGCAAGGCCAGATCTGCACCCCAATTACCGGTAATGACTGAATCGGCTCCGGAAGCCTTGATTTTCGAGATGTACGGGGCGAAGTCCTTGATCTTGCCCAGGGGATGCAAATCATCACCTACGATTTCGATATCCGGGCGCTTGGCTTTAAGCATATTGCGCGCTGCCTTGGCGACCGCATGACCAAACGAGTAGTCCTGGTTGATCAAATATATTTTCTTGATCGACGGTTCTGCCGCCATCATATTCGTCAGCGCCTGCATCTTCATGTCCGCATCCGCATCAAACCGGAAATGCCAGAAGTTGCAGCGGTCGTTGGTTAGCACCGGATCGACCGCACCGTAATTCAGATAAATCATTGCGGATTCAGGGTTGCGTCCATTGTGTTTTTCGACGGCGTCCGTCAGCGCCCCGGCGACGGCAGACGAATTACCCTGAAACATGAACTTCACATTCTGGTCGACCAGTTGCCGGAACGCGATCAGCGATTCCTGCGGATTCGCCTTGCCGTCCAGCGGCACAATCTCGAACCTGGTGCCGTCAAGAACACCACCGCGCTCGTTGATCTGCTCAACGACAAGCTCGAGTTCGCGCAGACCATGCGCGCCGACATTAGCAAACGGCCCGGAAAGCGGATCGATATAGCCAATCTTGATGGTTTCTTCTGACTTCTCGCAACCGAACATAAACAACAACATCGTGCTCGCAGCGATCACCCCTAGAATTCTGCTCAACTTCATTCTCTCCTCCTGTTGCATCAATTTTTTCTGAACGACAAACGGCAGTCGGGATATCCAACCGCACAAGCCGGGCAGGCTATTTCCCGGCATGGTACAGGATGCTGTGCGCATGCCATGGTCAATCGTGTTCAGGTGCGGCGGCGTACCGGGTTCGACAATTCTCCCAGCCCGTCTATGCGGCACTGGGCAAGATCACCATCGTCTATGACTACGGCGCCCGGCGTACCTGTGCTGATGATGTCGCCCGGGAAAAGCGTTGCCACATGGGAATGAAACGCCACCAGATGGAACGGCGGGAAAGCCATGTTTGACACCACATTCTCGCGATGCCGCGTGTTGTTTTTCCAGGTTCCCACTTTCACGTTGAGAACATCTGCAACCTCATCAGTGGTGATCAGTTCCGGCCCAAACGAGAAAAACGTGTCGAAATTCTTCGATCGTGTGAGAAATCGCGGATTCTTCTGCAGAATATCCTCAGCAGTCATATCTATAATCAGGCAATACCCGGCGATATAAGACGCAGCCTGTTGTTCCGTGACGCAACGGCAGGTCTTGCCTATCACGACGCCGATCTCCGCTTCCGCAGTCACCCGTTCAGACTCGGGCGGCAGCTCGATGACGTCTCCAGGTCCGATAATGGTGTTATCGCATTTCATGAACGAGGCGGGCTCAGTCGGGTAAGGCGCGTCGAGATCAGCAGCATGGTCCCGATAGTTCAGTCCGATACCGAGTATTTTCCGTGGGTGCCGATACAGTGGCCCGAAACGCACGCTGCCGGGATTCAGTTTCACCGGCGTCGCCTTCGCATCGTCCATGATGCGCGGCGAGAGACCTTGCCCGATCATGCTGTACAGGTCTGATGCCCAAGCCCTTCCCAGGTAAGCATTGATTGCCTCGACGGGCACAATGCCTTCGGGCGTGACGACAGCGGCCCGTTCACCGTGATCCGTTACGATCGTACAAAGGCGCATATCTCGATCCTCCTGCGCCCTGCCAACCCGGTGGTGGCCTGGAGGGGGCGCGTATTGTTGACCCTGTTACGGTGACAGGCGACAGGATTAAAACAGGGCTGACCAAAAAAGAAGGGGTCAGCGCAATGCTGACCCCTTCCCACTACTGGTAGGCGGTCGGAGGCTCGAACTCCGGACCAACGGATTAAAAGTCCGCTGCTCTACCAACTGAGCTAACCGCCCAAAAAAAGAGGCGCATTTTAGCGGTTCGCGCCTTTGACGGTCAACCAAGGCTGTAAACGCGGGCCGAATAGCGATCCCGCTGATACCGCCAGCTTCGCCCCAGCACCCGGTCGGTCGGGCCCGGCAGCACGATTACACATAAGCGGTTGAGTCAGGGATACCGGCCTCTGCGAAACCCTGGCGGCGGATTCGGCAGGAATCGCATGCGCCGCATGCCAGACCCGTCTGCGTTGGTTGGTAGCACGAAATGGTCTGTAAAAAATCGACTCCGGCCTCGGTGCCGCGCCGAATGATTTCGGCTTTGCTGAGATCAACCAGTGGTGCATGAATCCGCAATCGGGCACCCTCAACGCCCGCTTTGGTCGCGAGATTGGCCATCGTTTCGTAGGCCTGCAAATACGCCGGCCGGCAATCCGGATAACCGGAGTAGTCCACCGCGTTTGCCCCGATAAAAATATCTTGCCCGCCGAGCACTTCTGCCCAGGCAAGCGCAAGAGAAAGCATGATGGTATTGCGGGCCGGAACGTAGGTCGATGGAATGCCGGCGGAAGGCGTTGTTGGGACTGCTATGGATGCGTCGGTGAGTGCCGATCCTCCAAAGGCCGCAAGATCGAGTCGAACAACTCTATGCTCGTTTGCGCCGAGCATGGTGGCAACCCGCGAGGCCGCCTGCAATTCGACCCGGTGGCGCTGTCCATAGTCGACCGACAGCGCGTAACATTCGAACCCTTGGTTGCGCGCCAAAGCCAGCGTTGTGGCCGAGTCGAGGCCTCCCGATACCAACACAACTGCCGCCTGCATTACGTCATGCGCCAGCCAAGCTGCGCCAATATGGGAACGCGCATCGGCACCCAATGCTGAACAGGGCGTTGATTCACCCGGTCTGTCAGCACCAGTTGCGAGGAACAACCAGCCAACACCTGGATTCGGTCAAGGCAAGCGCTTCAGGCGTTCGCCTGCATTGGCAGCTGCCCGCGAGCCCGGATAGGTCGCGATCAGCCTCTCCCAGGTCTGGCGCGCGCCTGCGACGTCACCCAGGCCGACGAGTGCACTACCCATGTTGAGCATTGCATCGGCTGTCTTGGGACCATTCGGATAGGTCGCGATCAATTTCTTCTGGGCGTCAATCGCCGAGCGATACGCACGCAATTGATAGTACGAATCACCGGTCCAATACTGTGCGTTCTGTGCCAGCGGGTGTCCGGGAAACTGCACGACGATTTCCTGAAACGCTTCGATAGCATTCTGGTAGTCGCCGACACGATATTTCTGCATCGCCGCCTCATAGGCTCGGCTCGCAGCCGCATTCGTATCATTGCCACCACCTGCGCCCGCAGCTGTTGCAGGTGGCGCGACGTCAACGCCATTCGCCGCAGATTGCTCCAGTTTGTCGATGCGCTCGCGTAACTCGGACAACGCATCGCCCGACTTCTGTGTTTCCGTCAGAACCTCGGCATCCGATTGCTCAATACGTCGCAATCGCGTGTCGAGGTCAAGATACATATCTTTCTGACGCTTCTCCGCATTAAGCACATTGTTGTTGAGCTCCTCGACCTTGCCGCGCAATTTGTTCAGCTCCACGTTCAGGCTGTCCAGTTGATTCATCAACTGGACCATAGCCCGGGCGTCGCGGCGCGGCGCCGCTTGTGACGAATCGGCCTGGGCAAGCATGATCTGAGGGCGGTCGCGCTCAGAAGATCTCGCCAGCGAATCAGCCCACACCGCCTGCGTTGCGCTCAGCAGCATGAAGGTCACGAACACGAACACCGGCTGGCCGGATCGCGGGATGTGCATTAACTGTAAATTGCAACTCGGAAAATTCATGACATCGTTACGGCAAGCAAGCCCCTCGGCAAGATCCTGCGGCAGCCCACATTACACTGACAGTCATCACAGGCTACTAGCGGAAGCTATAGAGACTGGTCCGGATAAACGATATCGCTGCGACGATTTTGCGACCAGTTTGCCTCATCCTGTCCGAATGCAAGCGGACGCTCTGCCCCAAAGCTCACCGTCTCAATCTGATTTTCATCGACACCAAGCAGTGTCATCGCCCGTTTCACACTTTCGGCGCGGCGTTGCCCAAGTGCCAGGTTGTACTCGCGGCTGCCGCGATCGTCGCAGTTGCCTTCAATCTTGATCTTGAAATCCGGGTGCTCTAACAGGAAATTCGCGTGAGCCTCGATGACGGGCACGAATTCCTCCTTGATGTCATAGCGATCAAAATCGTAAAAAATACTGCGTTTGGCAAGCAGGCTGTCCGGTTCGTTCAGCTGCATCCATGGATCATCCCGGTTATCACCGGTTCCGAAATTGTTATCGGATAACGGGCGAATGACGGGCTCGTCAGGCATGCCCATTTCTTCACTGTCGGTGAGCTCCTGGCGCCGCTGCTGCTCCTCGAGCTGACGTTTGAGTTCTTCCTGCTCTTGTTGAATCTGTGCCTGCTTATCGGCCTCGGCACGCTCCAGTTCGGCGTCACGCTGAGTCTCTTCAAAAAGATCGCGTTGCTCGACTTCGGCAACCTGTTGCCCCTGACTCGCGCAACCTCCGACCAAGACAGCGACACTGAAGGCAATGATTACCTTGTTCATTACTGCGACTCCTTTTGGCGATTATTCAATAGCGGTCCCCAAGCAGGTTCACGAATGTCTCCCGCCTGTGCAGTGATTCTTTGCTTCACGCGGCCGTCGCTGGAGACGGCGGCTAATATACCACGCCCTTTGATTTCAGAGGCATAGAGGATCATCTTACCGTTCGGCGCGAAGGTTGGCGACTGATCCAGCCGACCCGAGGTCAGAATCTGGAGCTGGCGCGTCGCAATGGTCTGAACGGCGACGTTGAAGCGTCCCTGGTTGCGGTGAATAAAGACGAACGACTTGCCGTCCGGGCTGTATCTCGGCGTCACGTTATACCGGCCTTCAAACGTCATCCGCCTCGGGTCGCTGCTGCCATCCACAGGCATTCGGTAGATTTGCGGGCTGCCGGCGCGATCTGACGTAAAGAGCAGATGTTTTCCGTCGGGTGAAAAATTGGGCTCGGTGTCGATTGACTGGCTGTAGGTGATTCTCCGGAGACCGGACCCATCGGCGTTGATGAGATACAACTGCGACAGACCGTCCTTTGTCAATGTGACGGCCAGCCGCTTGCCATCAGGCGACCAGGCGGGAGCGGAGTTCGAGCCTTCGAAAGCGGCCAGCACCTTGCGCGTACCGTCAAATACATTAAGCACATAAACAACTGCCTTGCGCCTCTCAAACGACACGTAGGCAACGCGTGCGCCCTCCGGCGACCACTGCGGCGAGATAATCGGTTCGTCGAAGCGATGCACAACCTGCGGGTTGTAGCCATCGGCATCCGCAATCTGCAATTCAAACGTTTCGCCCCGCTTGACTACGTAGCTGATCTTGGTCGAGAACACGCCGGTGTCCCCGGTCAATTTCTCGTAGATCAGATCGGCAATCTTGTGGCCGGTCGCTCGCAATTGCGACACATCAACGACGAAAGAAAAACCCAGGGCCTGCGAGCGGCTGGCAATATCCATCATCCGGAAACGCACCTCGATGCGCCCGTCTGAGCGCTTCCTCAGATCACCGATCACCAGATTCTGCGCGCGTTCGGCGCGCCAGTAAGGGTAATCGACATCCTTTACTTCGGTCGGGAATGGACGCTTGCTGCCAACCGCACCCAGACGGAACAGCCCGCTGCGCCGCAAATCGGCCGAAACGATTTCGCTGATTCTCTGCTCATAGCCCTGCTCGTTCTTTAGCGGCAGAACCGTGATCGGTATCTGGCTGGCGCCACCGCCGATCACATCAATCGTGAGCTGGGCATGGCCCGGAATCGAGCCAAACAGCAGAAAACATCCCACTATTAACATTCTTGCCAAGGTCAAACGTCGCATCGCATTTACTCTTTGGGTCGGAAAGACAGATTGAACTTTCTGAAATACTGTTGGAACAGCTTCGGATCTTCCGGCACTGGAAGCGGCGCAGCCGCATTGATGGCTCTCGCCACCGCAGTATCGTAAGCCGGCACGCCGCTGGACTTTTTCAATGTTGCCCGGAGGACATCACCACCCGGCAACAATATCACTTCGTAAACCGCCTCGGGGTTACCCGAAATATTTGGTGGCATTACCACGCGTGTACGCACCTTGGCACTGATTCTCGCCTTGAAATCGTCCACCAAGGCTTGATGGGCCGCACGGGCCGCTGCCGCGGCACGTTCCTTTGCAGCGCGTTCCTCTGCGGCGCGTTCGCGCCTGAGCTGCTCTTGCCGCGCCAACTCCTGCTGCCGTGCCTGCTCCTCTTCGCGTTTTCGCCTCTCAGCCGCTTCGCGCTCTAGCTGGAGCCGCTCCTGCTCGGCACGCCTTTGCGCCTCCTCAAGGCGCAGCTGCTCTACGCGCTGCACCTCTTCGACACGCTTGCGTTCTTCTTCCGCGAGCCGTCGTCGCTCGGCTTCCTCTTGTTTGCGCTTCTCTTCTTCCAGCCGGCGTCGCTCTTCCTCTTCTTTTTTCCGTTTCTCCTCTTCGAGCCGACGCCGCTCGGCTTCTTCCTGTTTGCGCTTTTCCTCCTCCAACAGGCGCTTCTCTTCTGCCAGCTGTCTCTTTTCCTCCTCGGCTCGCTTCAGCTCCGCCTGCCGTTCCAGCTCTGCTTCCTGCTGCTTTCGCTCCTTTTCCCGCAGTTCGATCTCCGCCTGACTCGGCTTCGGTGGTTCTGCCTTGGCCGGGGCCGGGGCGGGTTTGGGTGCCGGTCTGGGTGGCTCGACTGCCGCTTGCGTTGGAACCGGCTTCGGTTCAGGCAGCGTCTGCTTCGGCGACTCGGGAACCGGCTCAGGCTTGACCGGTTCCGGTTTGGGTTCTGCCTTTGGTTTCGCCTTTGGTTTCGCCTTTGGTTCTACCTTTGGTTTCGGCTTGGGTTTGGGCTTGGCCTCCACAACCGGGGGCTCTTCCCAGTACTCTACGAATACCGGGTCAGCCTGCTCCTTCTGCCAACTGACGCCAAAGAAAAGCAGGCCAAAAAAAACCACGTGGATAAAGGTTGCCAATAGAACCGAAGCGGTTCTTCCTGGCTCAGGAACCCTTTGCATCAGCCTTTCGGAACTGCCATCAGACCGACCCGCTGCACCTGGAGCTTTTGCAACAGATCCATCACTTCCATGACTTTCTCATACCGAACGCTCTTGTCCGCAGAAATCAGTACCGGCTGCTCCGGATTCTTCTCCTGCTTGGACTGGATGACATCAACAAGCTCCTGGGAGGAAACAGCACGTGACGCAGACGAGGCCTGCCGGTCTACATAAGACAGGTTGCCGTTGGCGCGAATTGTTACTTCCAACGGCTGTACTGGTGGCCGGGAGGACTTGCCGATCGAGGGCAGTTCGACGACACCCGGGTTGAGTAACGGCGCCGTGACCATGAAGATGACCAGCAGTACCAGCATCACGTCAATGTACGGCACGACGTTAATCTGGTTCATGAGCCGGCGCTGTCGGCGCGTTGTCATCTCAGTCGTCTCCTTTGGCAACGTCCGGTGCCTGCGGTGCGGGCGGGAAATTCACCTGACGCTGGAGAATGTTTGAGAACTCTTCCATAAAGCTGTCATACCGCGTCGAAAGCTTCTCGATGTGACGAACATAGTGATTGAAAGCAACAACGGCGGGAATGGCGGCGAACAAGCCCATCGCCGTCGCAACCAGCGCTTCAGCGATGCCAGGCGCCACTTGTGCCAGGGTGGCCTGCCCGACGTTCGCCAGACCGCGAAACGCGTTCATGATGCCCCACACCGTCCCGAACAAACCGATATAAGGACTGACGGAACCAACGGTTGCCAAATACGACAAATGCGCTTCAAGATAATCGAGCTCGCGTTGATAGGTTGCTCGCATTGCCCGCCGCGTGCCATCCATGAGCACCGGCAGATTGACCCCGGTTTGCTTTCGCAACTTCACGAATTCACGAAACCCCGATTCGAAGATGCGCTCCAGACTGCCGGCCTCGTTACGGTTTGACACCGTAGCCTGATACAGCGTGGCCAAATCGGCCCCGCTCCAGAAACTGCGCTCGAATTCATCAGCACGCCGCAAGGCATCCCGTACCACAAACATCTTGCGAAAAATGAACCACCAGGACACCAGAGACATGCCCAGCAGCATTAACATGACCAGTTGAACCAGCACACTGGCGTTGGAGATCAAAGACAGTAGTGACAGATCTTCGCTAACGCTCATTACTTTGCATTCCTCTTGTTTGTTGTCGTACCTGCGGCCCTCGAAAAGGCCGTACCAATTTCTTCGGGCAAAGGCCGTGGGCGAAACGCATCGATCGATACGCACGCGAGATTAACGTTCGCACGAACCAGCACCGCATTATTGCTCGTCACCTCCTGCGCCAGGGTGACCTGCGCGCGCCCCATTCGAGACACTTCGACACTGACTTCGACGAGGTCGTCGAGCCTCGCAGGCCGCAGAAATTTCATATCCAGACTTCGCACGATGAACATCGCACCGAAGCGCTCTATCAGTTGCGGTTGCTCAAATCCTATGTGGCGCAGCCACTCTGTTCGCGCGCGCTCAAAAAAGTCAAGGTAGGCACCGTGATATACGACGTTGCCGGCATCGGTATCCTGAAAATACACGCGGATGGCTGTCGAGAACGTAATATCAGCTCTCCCGCCACAGTTCACCGCCGCCGCTGGCATTGGGCGCGGCAAGGCCAAAATGACGATAGGTGGCTGGCGTGGCAATTCGACCGCGCGGTGTGCGCTGCAGATAGCCCTGTTGAATCAGATAGGGTTCCAACACGTCCTCGATCGTGTCGCGCGCCTCACCGATGGCTGCCGCAAGATTATCGAGCCCAACCGGGCCGCCGTTGAATTTTTCCATGATGGCAAGCAAAAGCTTGCGATCCATTACATCCAGACCGAGCGTGTCGACCTCGAGCATGGCGAGCGCTGCATCCGCGGTCTCGCGATCCACCACGCCACTCGCCTTGACCTCAGCATAATCACGCACGCGCCGCAGAAGGCGGTTAGCCACGCGCGGCGTGCCGCGCGAACGCGACGCGATCTCTGTTGCACCCTCGCCGTCGACCTCTACCTCGAGCAACCCGGCAGATCGTTGCACGATCTTTCTCAGATCCTGATCGTTGTAAAACTCCAGGCGGGACACTATGCCGAACCGGTCACGCAAGGGATTGGTCAGCATCCCCGCGCGGGTGGTGGCACCAACCAATGTAAATGGCGGCAGATCAAGCTTGACCGATCGCGCCGCCGGGCCTTCGCCAATCATAATGTCGATCTGGTAGTCCTCAAGCGCCGGATAGAGAATCTCCTCCACCACGGGTGACAAACGATGAATCTCGTCGATAAACAAAACATCGTTCGGCTCGAGATTGGTCAGCAACGCGGCCAGATCGCCCGGTCGCTCCAGTACCGGACCAGACGTCTGCCGGACATTGACTCCCATCTCACGCCCGATAATGTGGGCCAGAGTGGTTTTTCCAAGTCCCGGCGGGCCGAACAACAGGACGTGGTCCAATGCCTCGCCACGGCGCCGGGCCGCTTCGATAAATATGGCAAGCTGGGAACGGATTTGTTCCTGACCGACGTAATCTTCAAGCAACCGGGGGCGCAGAGCCCTTTCGATCACCTCTTCCTGGGAAGAAAGCGGCGCCGGAGCGATCAATCGGTCAGTTTCGATCATCCCCGCAGTTCAAGAAATGCGAAACAACACTTCGCTTCAGACCGGTTCACGCTTGAACCTTTCTACAAAAGGTTGTTCCTCACCCCCAAGTCGGGCAACAGCGGCCGGGCTTTGCGTGGCCACTTGCTCAATTCGCCGGCTGATGATCCCGGTCAGATTAAGGATTACCTTCGTGAAGTACTTCTTTCCCAGCGGCGACAGCGCAAATGCCTGTGCATCGGCGTTGTCTGCGCCCTGAACGGAGAATCGCATGGCTTCGTCTTCATCATTCCACAGTTGCTGCATCCTGGCCCGTTCATCCTCAATCCCGGACAGCGTCTTGAATTTGCCGGAAAAGCTCAAAGTCATCATGACATGCGTGGATACCGTGTGGTCGATGATTTGTAATTGCTTGGCGCCGGCATCAGTCCGGAAATGTGCAACAAGTGCCTTGATTTCCTCTTCGCTGAACGCGTCGGCGTAAAGATCAGCCCATTGTGGTTGCAGCCATTCGAGGTTCGAAAACTCCACATCAACACTGTGCATCATCTGCTCAAGCAGGGACTCTTCGGCCTGCCGCCACAAGGGGTTGGAATCGTTCCAGCCATTTCCGAGATTTTCCTCGCGACCACGGCGCGCCAGAAAAGAACGTATCGAGACGAGTGATTCCTGTTTGAGATAGTAGTTACCAATCGATACTGAAGTACCGAGATCGTGCAGCGCGATCAGTTCCTGAACCCTTGTTGTCTGCTCGCCGCCAGCGGAGGCTGACAGGGAAACCATTGCAGCAAAAAATGCAACAACCACAGACAAAGCATCTACCCGCATATTTCCTATTGCCCCTTCGCTCAGGTGCGCCAGATGCGAAACGTCCATCCGACACCATTACTTTTCTACCCGGCGCGTGGCCGATCAACGTGCGCCGATTATATCTCACGCATTTAGCGCCGTAACACGGTTCGATTCAGTTTATTGTCGTCCCGTAGCGACACGGTCGCCGTCAGTTCGCATTGTTAAAGTGGCCCGAAATCGTTAGCGCCGCGATGATTATTGCGCAGGCGCACCAGCTACTTTGTTTTCGACAGGAGTTTCAACGCTTCCCGAATCGACTCGGATACGGAAAGTTCCGGCGCCACTTTGGACAGCGCCGCACTACCTTCCTTCTCGCTGTATCCAAGCGCCAGGAGAGCACGCAGGGCATCATCGCGCACACTCGGCGTATCGTCTTGTCCGGCACCGCCCACGACGCCAGACAATCGGTCCTTTAATTCCAGCATCAGACGCTCCGCCGTCTTCTTGCCGATTCCGGGTATCCGGATCAGCCGGCCGGCGTCCTGCGCAGCAACCGCTTGCTTCAGTTCATGCACCGACAATCCCGAGAGAATGGCAAGTGCAGTACGTGCACCGACCCCGTTCACCCGCAGCAACTGACGAAACAACTGGCGTTCTTCATCGGTAGCAAAACCGTACAGCAGATGGGCATCCTCACGGACCAGAAGATGGGTAAACAAAGTAGTCGTCACACCCGTCGCAGGCAGCTGATACAGAGTGCTCATGGGAACGTCAATCTCGTATGCCACGCCCTGCACTTCCAGAACAATCATTGGGGGTTGCTTTTCCAGCAGTACGCCGGTCAATCGGCCGATCAAACCAGCCTCCCCTGCCGCATGCGATACCCTGCAGTTGCCAATGAACCCAGCCCCAAGCCACCGTGCGCGTGGCAAATAGCGCAAGCCAGCGCATCCGCAGCATCCGCCCCCGGGACGGCGGGCAACGATAGTAGTCGCCGCACCATTTCCTGAACCTGCTCCTTTTTCGCGTGCCCGTTTCCAACCACCGCCTGTTTGATCTGCAACGCGGTGTACTCGGCAACCGGCAAGTGCCTGGCGACGGCGGCACAAATTGCCGCACCACGGGCCTGACCCAATAGCAAAGTCGATTGTGGGTTAACGTTCACGAATACCTTTTCGATGGCTACCTGATCAGGCGCCCCCTGCTCAATAACCTCGGTCAGTCCCTCAAGAATCGTTTTAATACGCTCCGGCAGTTGCGCATCAGGTGTACGAATGCGACCACTGGTGACATAAGAGAGCTGCCTCCCGGATTTTTCAATGAGCCCAAATCCAGTCACCCGCAAGCCGGGGTCAATACCCAGAATTCGCATTCCGACCCCGGGCCGCAAACTCGTCAAACACCACGCAAAGGGCAAACAAGCCCTTAATCGGTATCGAGGACCGCGGTCGTGTAGACCTCTTGCACATCATCCAGTGCCTCCAGGGCATCCAGAAGTTTTTGCATCCGGCCGGCGTCCTCGCCTTCGAGCACATTCTCGGTCGCCGGCTTGTAAGTGACCTCTGCATATTCGGCCTTAAGTCTGGCGCCTTCAAGTGCTTCCTTTACGCCGGGAAAACTGCCGGGCTCGGTGATGACTTCAACAGAGCCATCATCGTTGGTAAGAATATCCTCGGCGCCGGCTTCGAGCGCAGCCTCCATCACCACTTCTTCGTCGGTTCCCGGCGCAAACACCAGTTGACCACAATGCCGGAACAAGAAGGCCACCGATCCATCGGTGCCCAGATTGCCACCATGTTTGGAGAACACGTGCCGGACGTCGGCGACGGTCCGCGTGCGGTTGTCCGTCATGCAGTCAACCATGACCGCCGCACCGCCAATACCATAACCCTCGTAGCGGATTTCCTCGTAACTTACGCCCTCGAGGTCTCCGGAGCCTTTCTTGACGGCGCGCTCGATCGTGTCCTTGGGCATATTGCTGTCGAGCGCCTTGTCTACGGCCAGTCGCAGGCGCGGGTTGGCCCCGACGTCAGGTCCGCCCAACCGTGAAGCGACCGTAATTTCCTTGATTAGCCGCGTGAAGACTTTTCCACGCTTCGCATCGGCCGCCGCCTTGCGATGCTTGATGTTTGCCCACTTGCTGTGACCCGCCATATCGCTGTCCGAAAGTTGTACAAGGAGTTCATGAATCCGGCGGACGATCAAGTTCGCGATCGATGGGCGCCGGAAAAAAATTTGGCGCCCGGAAGACAGGCCCGGTCAACATCCGCGTGCTCATCTGTCATGTTTGGTGAGCCACCCGTTGACCCCAACGCCCTTCGCGCATTCGGTGCTGCTGGAGCGGCCCGGTCGGGGACCACAGCTCGTCCCGCATTCAATCGGCGAAGTCTAGCACAGGCAATTTCGGCCCTATTCTCCCATGAAAGCAATCACCTGCAGCGGTGCACATGGTGCTGTGCAGCCTCCACCCAGAGGCCAGGGCACGCCTCTAGACGTTGAAGCGAAAGTGCACCACATCACCGTCGTGCACGACGTACTCCTTGCCTTCAAGGCGCATTTTACCTGCCTCCCTGGCCGCCGCCTCGCCGCCCAGGGAGACGTAATCCTGATAGCCAATGACTTCAGCCCGTATGAATCCTTTTTCAAAGTCGGTGTGTATCACCCCGGCCGCCTGCGGCGCAGTGTCGCCCTTGCGTATTGTCCAGGCCCGCACCTCTTTTTCGCCGGCGGTGAAATAGGTCTGTAAACCCAGCAGGTCATAGGCTGCCCGTATCAGGCGATCAAGGCCGGGCTCGTCCAGCCCCATGTCGGCGAGAAACAGTTTCTTGTCTTCTTCGCTCATGTCGAAAATCTGCGCCTCAAGTGCCGCGCAAATCGCCACGACCGGAGCACCTTCGGCAGCACCAAGCCCGGCAACCGCATCAAGCAATGGATTATCGGAAAAACCGTTCTCGCTGACATTGGCGACATACATGGTCGGTTTCATCGTCAGCAGAAACAATGGCCGGACGACATCGAGTTCCTCTTTTGCCAGTTCGACAGTGCGGGCTGGCCGGCCTTCGTTGAGGGCTGCCTCGACCTTTTCAAGTACGGCGACCATGCGCTGTGCGTCTTTGTCTCCCCCTGCACGCGCCTGCTTGACATATCGAGCGAGTTGCTTCTCTACCGTCGCCAGGTCGGCAAGTGCAAGTTCCGTGTTGATCACTTCGATATCCGAAACCGGATTGACCTTGCCACTGACATGCACCACGTTATCGTCCGAAAAACATCTGACGACGTGTGCGATGGCATCGGTTTCCCGGATGTTGGCTAGAAACTGGTTGCCCAGCCCTTCGCCCTTTGAGGCGCCCGCCACCAGGCCCGCAATATCGACAAACTCGACAATCGCCGGAATCGTTTTCTGCGGTTTCACCAAAACGGTAAGAGACGACAGACGCGGGTCCGGCACCTCGACTATGCCGACATTTGGTTCAATCGTACAAAAAGGATAGTTGTCAGCAGCGATGGCAGCTTTGGTCAACGCGTTGAACAAGGTTGACTTACCAACATTGGGCAAACCTACGATTCCACATTTCATGTCATGCCATTTCCAATGGGGAGATAAGATGCCGGCCGAATCCGGCCGGCTCGTTCCGGGATAACCGGAAGCTAGTCGCGCGTATGCAGTTTGAGCATCGCAGTTTCGAATTCACTGGCCATGAGTTGCGGCCAGATGGTGAGACTGCGTTCCAGCGACTGCGTGATCAATTCGGCTTCTTCCTTGCGCGGCGGCGACAAGACATAATTTGACACCTGCGCACGATCGGCAGGACGGCCAACGCCAATACGCAGGCGCCAGAAGTCCTTTCCCATGTGGGCCGCGATATCGCGCAGGCCATTATGACCGGCGACTCCGCCGCCCTTCTTCAGCTTTACGACGCCCGGCGCAAGATCCAGCTCGTCATGGACAACCAGCATGTCTGAAACCGCGAGCTTGTAGAAGTCGCACAATGCCCTGACAGCGCGACCGCTCTCGTTCATGAAGGTCATCGGCTTCAGCAACCAGCAATCGACATCACTTTGCCGGAGCCTGCCAACGTCTCCGTGGAAACGGGACTCAGCCGACAGACTCACGCCATACTCGTCAGCGATGGAGTCCAACCACCAGAAGCCCGCATTGTGCCGCGTCGCTTCGTATTGACGCCCGGGATTACCCAGGCCAACCACAAGTCTCATGCATCCACACCGTCAATGCTGAAGCAAAAACGAACGGCCGGCATTATGCCGGCCGTTACAGTCCGAAACGCGCAGGCTTGTTACTTCTCCTCCTCGGCAGTGGGTTCCGCCGGGGTTACCGCCTCTTCGCCTTCAGCCGCCGCTTCGCCTTCAGCCGCCGCTTCTGTCTCGACTGCGACCCTCGGCACCTGCACCGAAACAACGACAGAATCATCGCCACGGCTTAATTGTATCGACTCGACACCGCCTGGCAGCTTCAACTCCGACAGGTGAATCGCATCGCCAAGTTCGAGCGCACCCAGATCAACTTCGATGAATTCAGGCAGGTCACCAGGCAGGCAATTAACCTCAACGTCGGTCATCACATGATTGACAACGCCACTACCAAGCTTGACCCCTGGCCCAACGTCTTCATTCACAAAGTGCAAGGGAACGCGCATGTGAATCCTCTGCTTCGCATCGACGCGCTGGAAGTCAACATGCAGCACTTCCTGCTTCCACGGGTGCATCTGCACATCCCGCAGCAACACGTTCTGCTTCTTGCCATCAACGTTCACCGTCAGAATCGAGGCGTGGAACGCCTCTTCGCGCAGTTGCAACTTGATCGCCTTATGGTCCAGCTCAATGACCTGAGCCGGTTCATCGGCTCCGTAAACGATCGCCGGCACTTTGCCAGCCCTGCGCAGGCGGCGGCTCGCACCCGTACCTTGCACAGACCTGGACAATGCATTCACTTCAATGGTTGTCATTCTCTTCTCCAGTCAATTGGGAACCAGCCGCGACCAGCCGTTTCCGATCTCAAAAAAGGCGCCAAAACCACGCCACTCGTTTACTGTAAACCTCACCAGCGACCACTGATCGCAGCTCCAGCCAGGAACGGATCAGCCGTTTCAGTCCATGAACAGCGACGAGACGGAGTCTTCATTACTGATGCGCCGCATCGTCTCCGCCAACAGCTCCGCTATCGAAAGCTGCCGGATCTGCGGACAGTTGCTCGCTTGTTCGTTCAGTGGAATTGTGTTGGTGACGACGACTTCATCCAGTGCCGAACTTCCAATTCGTTCGATTGCCTTGCCTGACAGGACCGGATGGGTACAGTAAGCAAGGACTTTTTCCGCTCCGGCTTTCTTTAGCGCGTTGGCCGCCTCGCACAATGTATTTGCGGTGTCGACCATGTCATCCATGATGATACAGGTTCGGCCTTCGACCTCTCCTATGATGTTCATGACCGTTGCGACATTGGGCCGCGGCCGGCGCTTGTCGATAATCGCCAGATCGGACTCAAGCCGTTTCGCCAGCGCCCTCGCACGCACCACCCCGCCGACATCAGGGGAGACGACCACGAGATCGCGATAATCACGTTTCCAGATATCGCCGAGAAGAATCGGCGCAGAGTAAACATTGTCAACCGGAATATCGAAAAACCCCTGAATCTGGTCGGAGTGCAAGTCCATCGTCAGCAACCGGTCGACGCCAGCCGCTTGCAGCATGTTGGCGACGATCTTGGCACTGATTGCCACTCGCGCCGATCGCGGCCGGCGATCCTGACGGGCATAACCGAAATACGGGATCGCCGCGGTAATCCGTCCTGCCGAGGAGCGCTTTAGCGCATCCACCATCAGCAGCACTTCCATCAGGTTGTCATTGGTCGGTGTGCACGTTGACTGAAGAACGAAAGTGTCCTTGCCCCGCACATTCTCAAGCAACTCGACCATCACCTCACCGTCGCTAAACCGGCTCACCGTGGCACGGCCGAGCGGGATATTGAGGTGCTTGACGACGTCCGACGCAAGCGCCGGGTTCGCGCTGCCGGTAAACACCATCAAACTATCATAGGCCATTAGGAAACTTTCTCATCGCGGGTTGCGACGCCTGAAAGCACAACACGCCGCTCCAGCGGCGTGTTGTCCTCAACTGACACCCAGCGGGAAATCGCTTCCCCTTTGAGGTGTCTGCGTATATTTCTGGCTGGGGAGGAAGGATTCGAACCCTCGCATGGCGGAATCAAAATCCGCTGCCTTAACCAACTTGGCTACTCCCCAAAAAAACATAATGCGCGCTTCAGTCAGACTCGACATACAAAGGGTGCCGATCCAGACCCCGCGCCACGAAACCATCCATACCCGGCGGCAGCTCACCAAGGGCAGAACGTGCCAACGGCTCGCTATCGAAGGCAACGAACACACTGGCTCCGGAACCACTCATCGCCGCCTTGCCGAATTGCCCAAGCCACTGCAGACAGCGAGCGATTTCGGGGTAACGTTTGCACGCTACAGGCGCCAAATCGTTACGACCACCGGAAATCGAAACGGCCGCTATTTTGATGGCTTTGGTATTGCGTGTCAATTCAGGAGCGGCGAAGATTTCTGCTGTGGAAACCGCGACTTGGGGCACGACAACCAGGTACCAGGCGGGATCGGCATGGAACGCCTGAAGGCGTTCACCAATTCCTTCTGCAAACGCGGTGCGGCCAAAAACAAAAACCGGAACATCTGCACCGAGTTGCAAGGCAAGGGTCTGCAATCGTTGGGCCGACAAGCCAGTCGCCCACAAACGGTTCAGAACGATTAGCGTGGTTGCTGCATCCGAGCTGCCACCGCCCAGGCCGCCGCCCACCGGCAGCCGCTTGATCAGGTCGATGTCAACGCCCAGCCGGCTACCCGTCTTCAGTCGCAGCAAACGAGCAGCGCGCAGCGTCAGATCCTCTTCCTCCGCGATACCACCAGCCACGCCTACTCGAGTGATTTCACCGTCCTGGCGCACGCAAAAACCAACCTCGTCGCCATAGTCGACAAACCGGAAGACGGTCTGCAGAAAATGGTAACCATCAGCACGCCGGCCGGTAACATGCAGAAACAGATTCAGCTTTGCCGGAGCCGGATAGTACGAGAAACCGGCTTTCATTAGCCCGGTAAAGCGAGATTCCAGCGGTCGATCACAAGACGCAGGCGCAAATTCGCGAAATTCAGCAGCAGCGACCGGGGCAATGTACCGCCGTCCTCGTAACCAGCGAAATCGATTTGCCAGTCACCCTGGACCAGCCGTGTAATGCGCGACTGATCATCGCGTTTGACCTCCCTGACGGGCATTGCCGGGTCGACACGCCCGAGCACCCAGTGTTGCAGACCTGGCAGCGGCAGGTCCCAGCCGAGGATCTCACGGGTCAGCGCCTGCACGTTTTCCGACCGAAAAGTCTCCTTGCGTGCCGTAACCAGTGTCGCTGATTCGGCGTCGGCATTCAGCGTGGCGATTGTCGATCCAATTGGTGAGTACAGCCAGATCGCGTCGGATTCAGGATAGTGCAGCCATCGCATTCGTGCGGAATGGCCACTCCCGTCCAGCTTCACAGCAACACGCCCACTGAGTTCGAACCGCTCAACCGACACCTCACCTGGCGGCAGAATCGGCGGTTTCGATGCGCATGCGCTCAGCAGCGCTATGGCTGCAACGGCTATCCAGGACCGCAAACGCGGTACTGCGTCAACTACCAAGGAACTCCCGCATGACTTGCTGTAGTGTTTCGTTGCCCGGATGCTGGCTAGCCGTTTCATGCCAAATCTGCCTCGCCTCTTCCTCTGCCCCGCTGACCCACAACACCTCTCCCAGGTGAGCGGCAATTTCCGGGTCGGGCTGGATTTCATAGGCACGCCGCAAATATCGTATGCCTTCCTGATTATTCCCCAGGCGGTATTCGACCCATCCCATACTGTCCAGAATGAAAGGATCGTCCGGCGCAAGCGCAAGCGCTTTGACGATGTAATCCCGCGCTTCGTCGAAGCGTTCGGTGCGGTCCGCCAGCGTGTAGCCGAGTGCGTTGTATGCCTGAGCGCTATCGGGCTCGAGGGCAATCAATCTCAGAAGCTGCTCCTCGGCCACATCGAGCCTGTCAACTTTTTCTGCCGCAAGTGCGACATCATAAAGAAGCGCCCGATGCTCCGGACGCTCATCCAGGGCTTGCTGAAGCACCGCATAGGACTGCCGGTATTCGCGAACCTCGCGCAGCATGTGCGCCTCAGCCTGTATCAGCTGCACGCGCTGGTTGTCGTCGAGTACATCCAGAGAATGAAGATACAGCCGCGCTTGTTCCACTCCGTCATTTCTGGCCAGCATCAGCGCGTACCGCGACTGCGCGGCCACGAACTGGTCACCCGCCTGAACCGAGCGATACCAGCGCGCCGCCTCATCCGGCCGCTCGAGCTTCTCATTAATCTGCCCAAGCTGAAAGTAGACGGAATCGGGGTCGCCGTATCCAAGCGACAGCGCGCTTCTGAACTGCTGGTCGGCAGCCGGGGCATCCCCGATTTGTGCCGATAGCAAACCCAGCGTGAACGCCAGATTCGCATTCTTGGGGTTGGTCGCCAGAAGCGTCTGAAACTCGCCTTTGGCTTCTGCATAGCGTCGCTCGGAGACCAGTGCGCGAGCGTAGTTGAGCCGAACGTCAACGGCATCAGGGTATGCCTGCAGGAAAGCCTGCATGTACGCAATCGCCTCGCTGCGGTCTGTTTGCCCAAGCAGATGCGCCTTCAACAAGGCGCCCTGCTGCCAGTCCGGGCGCAGATTTAGCGCCTGATCGGCCGATCGGAGCGCCTGCTTGAGATCTCCAGCGGCAAATGTTGCCTGGGCAAGAGCATATTGCGCCTCGGGCAAGCCGGCATACGGAGTGGTCAAATCCCGTATGAGTGTTTGAACTGCTTGCCGGTCGGGATGGTTCGAGCATACTTGATACAACTGCATCAGGCTCGCCGCGGGGCCTTCCGGTGCTTTCGCCAGGACCTCTGCGATCAGGGGACGTGCAGCATCAAGCTCCCCGGCCTGGATCAGCAGATCGGCAAGCGTGCGTAGCGCCGCCAACGATTCCGGATCGGCGTCGTGCCAGATCCGGGCGCTTTGCAGTGCCAAATCGGTTCGTTTCGCATACAGGGAGATTTCGGTCGCGCGCCGGGCCACCCTGGCATCGCGGGAAGCGCGCGCGAGCTCAGCATACGTTTCGCTAGCCAGAGCTACGTCACCACGCTGCCCGGCTATCTCGGCCACCAGGAACTTGAAGAACAATTCGGAATCGAGATCACTGTTGGCGGCAACGGGCGACTTGCCCAGAACCCGCCGAACCCGCTCGTCCAGACTCTCATTTTCATCGTGCTGTGCCACCATCGAGCCATCAGCAGAACTGTGCGGTTGATTCGAAGTCTGCGCGCACGCGGCGTTCAAGGCTGCGAACAGCGTAACGAAAAGCAACACAAAATAGCGCATGAACATTTAACCGAATCGCCTTATCAATTAGGAGCGAAGCAGGTTTCCGGCAATGACAATTCAAGGCCACACGCCGGAATCCCTTCAATCGTGAGTCGAGTTTAGGTATATTTGGCAGCCATCACAAGAGACCGATGGTTCCCGAGCAAGTGTCTGGCATCGTTATACTGGTCATTGCACGGCGACTCCCGGCATAACTCTTCGTTCAGATTGCAAACCCGTTTTCCCGAAAGAATCGAGACAAGCATGAGCAATACAGCGAGCCATGAAGTCACTCTGGCCGCCACCGGATTGTCGCGCCGTTACGGCACCAATCTGGCTGTCGACGACGTATCGCTGGAATTGAGGCGCGGCGAGATTGTCGGTCTGCTGGGCCCGAACGGCGCCGGCAAGACGACCACGATGAAAATGATTACCGGAAATCTGGCTCCGAGCGCAGGATCGGTCAACGTATGCGGAATTGATCTGATCGAAAGACCGACCGCGGCCAAAGCCAGAATCGGTTATCTGCCCGAAGTCCCTCCTCTATATAAGGATTTGAGGGTGGATGAATATCTTCGACTGGCAGGGCGATTACACAAGGTCAAAAAAACCGAGCTTGGTCGCGCAGTCGATCGCGCCAAGCTTCGTAGCGGGCTATCGGACATGGGGCGCAGGCTGATCGGCTCCTTATCCAAGGGTTATCAGCAACGCGTCGGCATTGCCCAGGCCATCATCCATGACCCGGATGTCGTCATCCTCGATGAGCCCACAGTCGGCCTTGACCCGAACCAGATACGCGAGATTCGCTCCCTGATCCGTGAGCTGGGCAACGAACATAGCGTCATTCTTTCCACGCACATCCTCCCCGAAGTGGAGGCGATTTGCGATCGCGTTCAGATTCTGCACCGCGGTAAAGTGGTATTTGCTGACGCCATATCGGGGCTTCACCAGTTCCGCGGCGGCCATTCGCTGCAGGTCTCGTTGCGCCGCCCGCCTCCGCATGAAGATCTGGCTTCCGCTGTGGCGCCAGCGCGCGCAGAAAAATTGCGGGACGGCGTGTTTCGTGTGATGTCGCAGCCGGGCCAGGACCCCACCGATCAGCTCGTGCGAACGTGCGTGGAGCATGACTGGGGGCTGTTCCAGTTATCGCCGGCACAAGCCAGCGTCGAGGAAGTATTCGTACATCTCACGCGACAGGACAATGCCGAGCCGAACGAAGCGGAATCAACCGCTGGCGCCGACCAGAGTACGGAGACGACGACATGATTTTCACCATAGCCGGCAAGGAATTACGCTCCATGTTCGCGTCACCGCTCGCATGGGTCGTATTGGCGTTCCTGCAGTTTGTTCTGGCGCTGATTTTTCTCAAGCAAATTGACGGTTTTCTGATGGTACAAGCGCAACTGGCGCGTACGCCCAATGCCCCGGGCCTGACCGAAATTGCCATCGTCCCGATGTTTGGCGTCGCATCGATGGTATTGCTAATGTCGGTTCCGCTGTTGACCATGCGACTGATTTCCGAAGAGCGCCGCAATCAGACAATGGCATTGCTGATGTCAGCACCTGTTTCCATGACGCAGATCGTTCTCGGGAAATATCTTGCAATGGTGGTTTTCCTGCTGCTGATAAACCTGCTGATTTCGCTGATGGCGCTTTCAGTGCTTGCCGGTGGTGCCATTGATTCGGGACTGCTCGTCGCCAACCTTGTCGGGCTGTTCCTGCTTGGATGCAGTTTTGCCGCAATAGGGCTGTTCATCTCCTGCCTGACCACGCATCCGGTTGTTGCGGCGGTATTGTCGCTGGCAGTTTTTCTGGGGCTGTGGATCATCAACATCGCGGCATCCGATCCAGAAAGCTGGTTGCATCTGCTGTCGCTGCTCAAACACTTCGAAGGGTTCATGAATGGTTCGATTGCGGTAACCGACTTGATCTACTTCGGGCTGCTGACCGTGACCTTCATCATCCTGTCCATTCGCCGCCTTGATTCCGATCGTTTACACGCATGAAGATGAACACCCGACACCGCCTCCAAGTTCTGGCCCAGAATAGTCTGTTCCTGGTCCTGATAATTGCCCTGGTTGCAGCCATTGCCTATTTGACGAGTGATATCAAGACGGTCTGGGACCTTACGCAGAGTAAACGCAATACCCTGTCCGAAGCCTCCACCAATGTGCTCGCGCAGATTTCCGGACCAGTCGAAATCAGGGCGTTCGCGACAGCTGACGCTGAAGGCGACTTGCGCCGGCCGATTCAGGATTTCATCAGACCGTATCAGCGCGCCAAGGATGACATTTCACTCACCTTCATCGACCCCCGGGAAGACCCCGTCGCGGCCAATGAAGCCGGAGTACGCGTCAATGGCGAACTCGTGATTGAGCTCAATGGCCGCAGTGACAGTCTCAGGACGCTAAACGAACAGGAGTTGATCAATCTCTTGTTGCGCCTGATGCGCTCGTCAGAGCGGCTGATAAGCAACCTTGACGGGCACGGCGAAGGCAAGCTGGACGGCACCGCGAATTTCGATCTGGGTGATTTCGGAGCCCAACTGGGGTCCAAGGGATTTCAGACGGTAACAGTCAATTTTGCCGTTGCCCAGGACGTACCTCATAACACATCCGTTCTGATTATTGCCGGTCCGCGTGTTGACCTGCTCCCGGGAGAAGTCAATCGCATCATCAGGTATCTGGAAGATGGCGGTAACCTGCTATGGCTGGCTGATTATGAGTCGCTGCGCGGTATGGATGGCGTCGCCGAGTTTCTCGGTCTTGATTTGATCGACGGGGTTGTCATTGATCCTTCAGCGGCAGTGCAGCGGCTTCCCGCTTCGTTTTCGCTGGCATCCGCCTATGCCGAGCATCCGATCATGGACCGCATGGAAAGCAACACGGTTTTCCCTTACGCCCGGCGCATCGCACCTTTCGATTCAAGCGCATTTCACTTTACGCCACTGATCGAAACATCGGATGGCGCCTGGCTGGAGACAAGCGAGCTGCGCAATGCACGCTTTGACCCGGACAGTGATGTTCGCGGGCCAATTACGGTTGCCGGCGCGCTCGAACGAGACGTCGGCAACAAGAAGCAGCGCGTCGTCGTGATCGGCACATCCAAGAGCTTTTCGAACCAGTTCGTGGGCCTGCTCGGCAATTTGGACCTGGGCATTAACGTCATGAACTGGCTGGCTGGGGATGACTCACTGATCACCATCGAGCCAAAGACACGGATTGACATGTCGCTCGAGTTATCACGCACGGCGATGGTGCTGATCAGCTTTGGCTTCCTGATATTTCTGCCGCTCGGATTTCTGATCAGTGGCGGCGTTATCTGGTGGAAACGGCGCAGATCGTGAAGTCAAGACTGATATTGAATCTGGTCCTGCTGCTAGCGCTGGTCACGCTTGGTCTGTTTGCTTATTTCCGGCCGACAGCGGAGGAAGAACAGAAGATCCTGCTGACACAACTCAAGCGCGATGAGATCAACCAGATACGCCTGGAGCGCGACAACCTCGACTTCCGGCTGGAAAAGCGCCATGGATCATGGTTCATGACGCGCCCCTATCAAACGCTTGCCGAACCGCTGCAGGTTGATCGCCTGCTGGACCTCACCATGGCAACCGCGTCCGACGAGTTTCCAGCTGAGAATCTGGCTCGCTACGGACTCGATCCCGCACCGATACGGGTCACATTGAACGATCAGTTTTTTGCGTTTGGCAACATCAACGAAATCACCAATGAACAGTACCTTGCCAGCGGCGAGCGTGTTTACCTGGTGCGTACCTATCATGGCTACAGTTTGCCGACCGGTGGTGCCCAACTGATCAGCCCCAAGTTGCTTGCCGATCACGAGAAGCCGGTGGAATACGATTTTGGAGAGTGGCAAGCCATTCAAAACGACAAAGGTACGTGGTCGATTCAGGGCACACCCCCGATGGGCGGCGACGTCTCGCCGTCTCCGGACGAACTGAATGTGTGGGTCGCCGAGTGGAAGCTTGCCTCAGCACTATCCGTCACGCCATACAAAGGGGAACCGCGCGGCCAACGCATTATCGTTCGGTTTAGCGATGGCGAAAGCGCGACGTTCCGGGTGATCGCACGTGAACCGGAGGTTCATCTGGTACGCGGCGAGAACATGCAATACAGGTTCGGCATCGACGCCGGCTCCAGACTGCTCGACCCCTATCGCGTCGCTCAGCAATAGCGCGCATTACCGTGCCCGAATTACCGGAGGTTGAAACAACGCGCCGGGGGCTTGCGCCACACATGGATGGCAAGCGCATCGAACAGGTCGTAGTGCGCGACCGACGCTTGCGCTGGCCCGTAACTAAAACACTTGAAGCGCAGGCAAGCGGATCGACGATCCAGCAGGTCGGCCGTCGCGGCAAGTATCTTCTTGTTGAATGCAGCACTGGCTGGATGATCGTGCATCTCGGAATGTCGGGACGACTGCGTGTTCTGCCAAAAGCCACACCGCCATCGAAGCACGATCACTTTGACATCGTCTTGTCTTCCGGCATGCTCGTGCGTTTTACCGATCCACGCCGGTTTGGAGCGCTGCTCTGGACGCGCGAACACCCGTCGCAACACCGGTTGATACGCCGCCTCGCTCCGGAACCGCTCGAATCCGAGTTCGATGCCGATTGGCTGCACACTCGAACGCGCGGGCGCAGCACGTCAATCAAACTGGCATTGATGAACAACGAGATCGTCACCGGTGTCGGGAATATTTACGCAAACGAAGCCTTGTTCCGGGCAGGAATCAATCCGCGCACCAGAGCCGGGCGTCTGAGTCTGAACCGCTGCTCGAAACTCGTGACAGCCGTAAAAGAGACGTTGCTGGCCGCAATCGCCGCAGGCGGCAGCAGTCTGCGCGACTTCTTCGGTACCGATGGTTCACCGGGATACTTCCAGCAACAGTACATGGTCTATGGAAGACAGGGGGAGCCCTGTGCAATCTGCGGCTCACCTATCCGCGGCATCCGCCTTGGGCAACGTTCAACATTTTACTGCGCCAGTTGCCAGCACTGATCGAAGTCAGGCAGCAGGTGCGGTGTAACTGGTCCGGGTGACTTACGGCTGGCGCGAATGAACCGCTAAGCGGCCGGTTCAGCCTGCTTGGCCGCTGTCAACGCCTGGTACTTCACGAGCAACTGCTCTTGCGACTCTTCTCGCTGCGGATCAAGAGGTATGCAGTCAACCGGGCAGACTTCCTGGCATTGCGGTTGCTCGAAATGACCTACACATTCGGTGCACTTGTCGGGGTCGATTTCATAGATCTCTTCGCCCTGATAAATCGCCTCATTCGGGCACTCAGGCTCGCAGACGTCGCAGTTAATGCAC
Organism: Burkholderiales bacterium; assembly: GCA_035528435.1. Taxonomy (GTDB): domain Bacteria; phylum Pseudomonadota; class Gammaproteobacteria; order Burkholderiales; family Eutrophovitaceae; genus SG8-40. The sequence goes on along the minus strand of DATKYN010000007.1, from coordinate 31,803 downwards.
TCGTCTGTGATCATCAAAGCCATCTGACTGCCCCGCTCAATCTGCCAGGCGCTTGTTGATGTGAACAAGCACCGCGGGGTTAACAAAGGGCGCAACATCGCCGCCAAGCATTGCGATTTCACGAACCATGGTTGCCGAAATGAACATGTACTGCTCAGCCGGCGTCAGGAACATTGTCTCCACGTCGGGATAAAGGTTTCGATTCATCCCGGCCATCTGAAACTCGTACTCGAAATCGGAAACCGCACGCAGCCCGCGCAGAATTACCTTGGCCTGTTTCTTTTTGATGAAATCCATCAGCAACCCGGAAAATCCTACGACGCTGACGTTGTCATAATCGGCCAGAACTTCTTTCGCGATGGCAACGCGCTGATCAAGTGAAAACAGCGGCTGCTTGGCGCGGCTGTCAGCAACAGCGACGATGACTTCCTCGAACAGGCTGGCCGCGCGGCGCACAAGGTCTTCATGCCCGCGCGTAAACGGATCAAATGTGCCCGGGTAGACGGTTCTGTTGAATCGTGTCGCCATAATTTGGTTGATCTTGATCAATCGCCGACTCATGCTGGCCAGCGCGCCCTAGTTGTCGGTGAATTCTAACAGGAGAAACCTGACCCGCCCCGCCTGTGACTGGCGAACAACTTCGTATCCGGATGGAATTTCCGGCACCAGATCCGCCTCAAGATAAACATTCGACTTAGGTGAAAGATGTGACCGGAGCTCCACGAGCAAGTCCGGCAATGCCTCCCGCCGATAAGGCGGATCGAGAAAGACCACGTCAAACACTCGCTGGTCTGCGGCGAGAAATGCGAAAGCGTCTTCAAACCGTAATTCGACATTATCGGCCCGAAGGTTTTTCGCATTTTCCACCAGCGCGGCGTGAGCGGCACGGTCACGCTCGACCAGGACAACGCGATCAGCATCACGCGATGCTGCCTCGAATCCAAGAGCGCCACTACCGGCAAACAAGTCGAGACAGGTTTTGCCGTCAAGCGTCTGACCCAGCCAATTGAAAAGAGTCTCACGGACCCGGTCAGGTGTCGGGCGCAGGTCCATCACCGATGGAAATTGCAGTTGGCGGCCGCGCCACCGGCCGGCAACGACTCTTACCTGATTGCGCTTTCCCACGTCACGGTTTTGCCGTCGGACCCACAACAACGGTAACTGTCCGGGAGGGCGCGAGACGACGGCCAAGTGCGTCCCTGATCTGTTGCATGGTGACCTTCTCTATCTCTTCCGGAAACCGGTCAATATAGTCAAGAGGCAGTCGGTAGAAACCAATCATGGCAAGGTAGCTGGCCAATTCGGCGTTGCTGTCAATATTGAGGGCAAAACCGCCGATTACATAGCGTTTGGCTGCCTGAAGTTGCGCCTCGGTCGGGCCTTCATCAACCAGCTTTTCCAGCGTGGCAAGTGCCACGTCGAGTGCCTCCCATGCCTGATCTTTTCGAGTCTGCAGGCTGATCACAAAAGGCCCGCGGCGAAGATAAGGGGAAAAATAGCTGTAGGCACTGTAAGTAAGGCCTCGCTTCTCCCTCAGTTCATCGTTGAGCATAGAGGTCATGCCGCCTCCGCCCAGGATCTGGGCCGCCAACCACAAGGCGAAATAGTCAGGGTCACCACGGGACACGCCGGGCATGCCGAGTCGAATATGCGCCTGACTGGCGCTGTGCGGAATCACTACCTCGATGCTCTCCGCCAGCTCCGGAACTTCCGGTAGATCAGACAGTGCAGAGCTGGCTTGCGGCAGACCATTAGTCAAGTCCCGGGCAATCCATTGCGCTTCGTCCCGGGACACGTCGCCAACAATAACCACCACCGCTTCGTCGGAGACGAAAAAGCGCCGATGGAAATCAAGCAGATCATCACGCGTCAGCGCAGTAATCGTTTCGGGGTTACCGGACCCGATCAAACCATACGGGTGCGACCCGTACAGCTGCTGCTGAAACGTCTGGGCAACGATCACATTCGGGCGTGTCTGGCTTTCTTCAATGAATGCAATATTGCGCGCTTTGTCGCGCTCCAGAATCGCTTCCGGAAAGCCGGGCGACACGAGAATCTCGCGCAACACGTCGAGAGCCGGGGCACGAATATCGGCGTCCGAAAGAGTGCGCAATGCAAACCCGCTCCGATCAGGATTGAATGTGCTGGAAAGTCGCGCCCCGATACCGGCCAGCTGTTCTGAAATCTGATTCTCATCGAACGAACGAGTGCCTTTTCGCATCATCGCCAGTGTCATGCTTGCCAGCCCACTCATCCCCGGCTGATCGCGACTCGATCCGGCCGGGAACTCAATCGATACGTCGACAATCGGCAAAACCCGCGACTCAAGGTACAGAACCCGAGCGCCATTTTCCGTCGTCCAGCTTTCGATTTCCAGGGCCGCCAGCGCAGGCAGAGACAGTGCGAACAACATTCCCGCAAGCAGAGGAACCAAAATCGCTTTGCCGGTTGCTATGCGCCGGATCAGATGTGCGTCAGAAATATTGACCGGGAAGTCCAATGCGAGACTCATTCGCTTTGTGCCTTGTTCAGATGATCGACGTTAGCCTCTTGCATCAAATTCTGAGGCTCCAGCACCGAGACCGTGAGTTTGTCATCGACCAGGAATTTTTTAGCAACGGCCTGCACCTGCTCAGCGGTTACTTCTCGTAAACGCTGTGTAATGCTCGTCGCGGCATCGTAGGGCAGGCCCAGCGAGCGCATCCTCCCAATTCGGGATGCCTGTCCGTACACAGAATCCTGGCTATAAACCTGTGAAGCAACGACCTGCGACTTGACGCGGCGCAATTCTTCATCGCTGACACCTTCGTCGATCAACAAGGCAAGTTGTTCGCGCCACGCAAGCTCAACATCTTCGACCGTCTTGCCGTTTGCGGGTGTAAAGCTGACATAAAAAACGCCTGGGCCGCGTCTGAGACCGTCGTAATCAGAGCTGACCGAGTTGGCAACACGCGCGTTGCGGACCAATTCCCGCTCGAGCCGGGCCGCCGCGTAGCCATCGAGGACGCCGGCAAGAATCGACAGCGCGTACGGCTCCCAATCGCCGTGCACATCAGCCAGTCTGGGAGCGTGGTAAGCCATCGTCATCGACGGCAATCGGGCCGGCGCTTTTACAGTAACGCGCCGAATTCCTGTTTGCTCGGGCTCCGTCTGCGGTTTCCGTAACGGCAGTGGCCGCGCTTCGATCGGCCCGAAATACTTCTCCGCGAGCGAGAACACGGCCTGCGGGTTTACATCTCCGGCAACGACCAGAACCGCATTATTCGGCACATACCACTTGTCATACCACTCGCGTGCGTCGCTCAGCTGCATATTTTCCAGGTCGCTCATCCAGCCGACAACAGGCTGACGGTACGGGTGCGCTACGTACATCGCTGCGCTCAAACGCTCAAAGACCATGGCTCGGGGATTGTCGTCGACACGCTGGCGGCGCTCCTCCATCACAACACGCAGCTCCTTGGCGAACTCCTGATCGTCCAGATTCAAGTTAATCATCCGGTCCGCTTCAAGCCGCAACGCCAGTTCAAGGTTGGACTTGTGCAGCTCCTGGAAGTAGCCGGTGTAATCAGCCGCAGTAAACGCGTTGGAACGCCCGCCGACTTCTGCGATCATTCGTGCGAACTCTCCGGGCGCAGTTTCCACCGTGCCCTGAAACATCATGTGCTCAAGTACGTGCGCCACGCCGGTCGTGCCGCTGGTTTCGTCTATCCCGCCGGCTCGATACCACACCATGGACACCGCCACTGGGGCGCGGTTATCGACCTTTACGAATACCTCGAGACCGTTTTCCAGGATCTTGCTGTGGACAGACGCATCGGCGGCATGCACTACCGGGGGCAGAAACACCACCGGCAGCATCATCAGCAAGATGGCACCAACTGCAAGCAATCGGCGGCAGGACGGAACCTGCTTGCGGTCAGACCGGGCCGGGGCAAACACTGAAGAGTGGAAAAGCGGCAAACTTGAACGGCTCAAACGGAATAGAATCATACGTCGAAAATTTTGGATTGAATGATCGCATCGCGATAATCTGCTGTGCGGGACGCACAACAGCGCAGACGCAGATGAACGGATGTGACACTGGAACAGTATGTTTAGTTTCCTGAGAAGTAACAAGGCGCCGGAACCGGACACGGCGAATGAGCAAGATGTCGCCGCCCCGAAGAAGTCGTTGGCAGGGCGGTTAAAGCAGAGTCTCAGCGCAACACGCGACCGGCTCGGGAAGGGCTTGACGGTACTGCTTGCCCCGGGCAGAGCGATCGACGATGAGTTGTTTGAAGAACTCGAGACGGTACTGTTGACCTGCGACGTTGGAGTCGATGCCACGCAGTACCTGGTAGACGCTACCCGCAAGCATGTCAAGCGCGCGCGAATCACCGAAGCTGCCGGCGTTCGTGACGCGCTGAAGAGCGAACTGCTGCAATTGCTGGCCCCGCTTGAGGCGCCTCTGCAGGTCAATACGGCGAAACCATTCGTCATTCTGCTGGCAGGCGTAAACGGCGCCGGCAAGACCACCTCGATTGGCAAACTGACCAAGAAACTGGTCGATGCAGGCCTTACGGTTGTGCTGGCCGCCGGTGATACGTTTCGCGCCGCTGCTGAGCAACAACTCAGAATCTGGGGCGAGCGCAACGAGGTCACCGTAATTGCCCAGGAAGGGGGTGATTCGGCCGCCGTGATCTTCGACGCAATTCAGTCGGCAAAATCGAAGGGCGCCGACGTCGTTCTGGCAGATACCGCCGGCCGCCTTCCGACCCAGCTGCACCTCATGGAAGAACTCAAGAAAGTCAAACGCGTGATTTCCAAGGCGATACCGGATGCACCGCACGAGGTATTGCTTGTTCTCGATGCCAACACAGGGCAGAACGCTGTGACACAAGTCAAGGCATTTGACGAGGCTCTCGGCACGACGGGGTTGATTCTGACCAAACTTGACGGGACCGCCAAAGGCGGGGCAATCGCCGGCATCGCCCGTTATCGGTCTATTCCTGTTCGCTTTATCGGAACCGGCGAAGGTATCGATGACCTCAGAGCGTTTGACGCGGCCGCGTTCGTCGATGCACTGTTCGGTTAAGCGCGGGCAAGCGGAGATCAAAGCAGGCTCCTGCTGCTGCCGGGCGCACCGCGAAATCCACTTATGATCACCGTCAGCCACATTTCAAAACGTTACCCGGGGGGATATGAGGCGCTCAAGAACGTATCGATGCGCGTCGAACCCGGAGAAATGTTATTTGTTACCGGTCACTCTGGCGCGGGAAAAAGCACGCTTCTGAAGCTCATCGGCGGCATCGAACGCCCGACCGGTGGCAGTGTGGTCATCAACGGCAAGAACATCACCACGATGGGGGCACCCTCTCTGCCGTTTCTGCGCAGGAATTTCGGCTTTATCTTCCAGGACCACAAACTCCTGTTCGATCGCAGTGTTTACGATAACGCAGCATTGCCCCTTGTTATCTCCGGATTCCCCAGGCGGGAAATTTCACGGCGGGTGCGCGCGGCGCTTGACAAGGTCGGACTTCTGGATCGGGAGAGAGTGCGCCCGGTAACGCTCTCAGGAGGCGAACAACAACGCCTTTGCATCGCGCGCGCAATCGTCAACCGCCCGGCAATTCTGCTCGCCGACGAACCAACCGGCAATCTGGATGCAGCCTATGGCGAGGAGATTATTGCCATGTTCAAGGCGTTCAACCAGGTTGGTGTGACGGTCGTCATCGCCACACACGATCTTGATCTGATTCAGGGTTTGGGGGCGCGCACAGTTCGCCTTGATCATGGAGCACTTGCGGCGTGAATTGGCTGTTTGCCCACCTGGACGCTTTTCGGGACAGTGCGCGCCGGCTGCTGGGACAGCCTTTGGCCACGCTGCTCAACGTCTTGGTGTTCGGGATCGCATTGGCGCTGCCCAGCGGCTTCTACGTCGGGCTGGACAATGTCGCACGTTTTTCCCGCCAACTGACCAGCGAGCCGCAACTGAGCCTGTTCTTGACGGTGAATGCGAGCGGCAACGATGTCAACGCAATCAAAGACCGGCTACGCCGCCACGATTTTGTCGGCGATTTCCGCTTTGTCGATCGCAGTATCGCACTGGATGAGCTTACGCGCGCCTCCGGAATGTCGGACGTGTTGTCCGAACTCGATGAGAATCCATTACCGCACGCATTTATCGTTTCAGGAAAAACAGCTGACCCTGACCTGCTTGAAGCGTTGCGCAATGAGGCATTGACCTGGCCCCAGGTGGAGCATGTCCAGCTCGACTCCGCGTGGGCGCGCAAACTTGACGCAGCGCTGCGGATCGGAAGGTTATTGGTCATCTTGCTTGGGGTGCTGCTATCAATTGCGCTGGTTGCCGTCACTTTTAATACGATTCGACTCCAAATTCTTACACGGCGCGACGAGATCGAGGTTTCCAAGCTGATCGGCGCCACCAATCTGTTTATCCGGCGGCCATTTCTTTACCTCGGCGGCCTGCAAGGTTTGCTGGGTGGCGGGGCAGCGTGGTTGATCGTCGCAATCGCCGTGCGCCTGCTGAATCGTGAATTGGCGGCATTCGGTGACTTGTTCGGCCTGAGTCCGCGTCTGGGCCTGATGTCGCTCCAACAGACTACGGTATTGCTGGCACTCGCGGGCCTGCTCGGCTGGTTGGGCGCCTGGATGTCAGTAAGTCGCCACTTATGGAAAATGGACCCAAAATAGAGGGTTTATCGGTCTCGCGGGAACTCGTAGCGGATCTTGGCACTCTTATAGCTTGAGTGCTAAAATTGGCTTGATAAGGAGGTTCAAACACATGACGCATGCACTAGCAACATTGGCATTGCCGTCGGTCGCCAGTCTGGACAACTACATTCAGGCCGTGAACCGGATTCCGCTGTTATCCCAGGCGGAAGAACAGTCCTATGCGACCCGCTTTCAGCAGGACCAGGATCTCGATGGGGCCCGCGCCCTGATTTTGTCGCATTTACGGCTTGTGGTCGCGATTGCTCGCGGTTACCGCGGCTACGGGTTGCCCTACTCGGATCTGATTCAGGAGGGCAATGTTGGCTTGATGAAAGCTGTCAAGCGTTTTGATCCGACGAGGGGCGTGCGCCTGGTCTCGTTTGCGGTTCACTGGATCCGCGCCGAGATACATGAATTCGTACTGCGTAACTGGCGCATCGTCAAAGTCGCCACAACCAAAGCGCAGCGAAAGCTCTTCTTCAACCTGCGTAGCATGAAGTCCGGGTTTGGCGCGCTCGGGGGCGAAGAAGCGGCAGCCATCGCGAAGGAACTGAACGTTCGCCCTGAAGATGTCGTTGAAATGGAAACGCGGATGGGTGGGCACGACATTGCGCTGGATCCACCGGGAGAGGACGATGAGGATCATTTCGCTCCCGTCTCCTATTTGACGGATATCGAAGACGATCCGGGTCGCATTCTGGAACACGAGGAAGGTACCCGTAATCGATCGGAAGGTCTGGCACAGGCCCTTTCCACGCTTGATGCGCGCAGCCGCAGAATTATCGAGGCACGCTGGCTGCGTGAAGAGAACCCGGTCACATTGCATAAGTTGGCCGACGAGTTCGGCATTTCGGCAGAACGCGTACGGCAGGTTGAAGCCCAGGCAATGAAAAAAATGCGGCTGCTGATGGCGCCGGCTACCGACTGACTATCCTGACGACTGCCACCCTGGTCCAAGAAACCCGCCTGATGGCGGGTTTTTTTGTCGACGGACTCGCTCAGCCAGCGCCAAGCAGTCGCTCGATATCCTGCGCCAATGACTCGTGCCCCTGACCATACCTCGCATACAAGCGCAGCCGACCCTGGGTGTCAAAAATATAGGTTCCAGCCGAGTGATCGACCGAATAATTACCCGGGCGCGAACCTTCCACTTTCTTGTAGATAATCCTGAATTCCTGGGCAACATCGGCGATCTGCTCCGGTGTGCCAGTCAAACCAAGAAAGCCGGGATTGAATGCGGTGACATACGAGCTGAGCACTTCCGGCGTGTCGCGTTCCGGATCGACGGTTACGAACAATACCTGTACACGTTGCGCTGCCTCGTCGCCAATCTGACCAAGGACGGCATTGAATTCAGCCAGCGTCGTCGGACATACATCCGGACAATGGGTAAAACCGAAAAACAGCACGACGACTTTTCCGCGAAAGTCGTCCAGTTGGCGCGCCTCACCACGGTGATCGACGAGATCGAACCGGTTACCAAATTCGGCCCCCGTGATATCTGTCGAATTAAACGCAGCCGAGTCGCCCTGCTGGTTGCAGCCGGCAAGCCAGGCAACACTCAAGGCCGCACCGACCAGCAAAAGACGTCGCAAAGACCTCACAGCCGGCAGGAAAAACACTCGCAAGCCATCACGTATGGCCAACCAGCAGATAATGATCGAGCAGCAGAATCGCGAATAACAGCGCGAGATAGATGATCGAATATCGAAAGGTCTGCCGTGCAAGCGCGTCGCTGTAAGCAAGCCATATTCGAAAAGCGTAATAGAGAAATACTCCACCCAGTATGACTGCGCCAACTGCATACAGCCAACCACTCATGCGGACCGCGAACGGCAGCAGTGACACGGCAAAAAGGATCATGGTGTAGAGCAGCACATGCAGACGGGTGAACTTGTCCCCGTGCGTAACCGGCAGCATCGGAACATCCGCTTTCGCATACTCGTGCTTGCGGTAAAGCGCCAGCGCCCAGAAATGGGGTGGTGTCCAGGCAAATATAATCAGAAACAGCAGCCAGGCCTCATGCGAAATCCCACCGGTTACGGCCGCCCATCCCAATACCGGGGGCATCGCGCCGGAAGCACCGCCAATCACAATATTCTGTGGTGTCAGCGGTTTGAGTATGACGGTGTAGATGATCGCGTAGCCAACGAAGGTCGCAAGCGTTAACCACATGGTCAAAGGGTTCACCAACACGTAAAGCGTCGCCAGACCCGCACCTCCGACCACGCCAGAAAAAATCAGCGTCTCGGGTGTTGAAACCGAACCCAGCGGCAAGGGCCGCCCGCGGGTGCGCGCCATCAGGGCATCGATCTTTTGCTCAACCAGACAGTTCACCGCCGCTGCCGCACCTGCAACCAGCCAGATCCCGAGCGAGCCGAACAGCAGAATTGGCAGCGGCACAGGCCCATCGGTCGAGAGCAACATGCCGATAATCGCCGTGAAGACAATCAAGGCAACAACCCGCGGCTTGGTCAGCTGCAAATAATGCTCAAGGCGCGAGGCTAGTTGCGAGGGGTAGGTGGATACCGACATTTACCGGGGAGACTCCTGACGGAGTGCAAAGTTTAGCACCACGACCGTGATCAGCAACAGCGCCGCCCCGGCATTGTGGGCTACGGCAAGCGGCAGCGGTAACATCGCCAGCACATTCGATATGCCAAGACCGATTTGCAGCACCAATGCCGCACCCAACGCCCATGCATAGCGGCGCAACCCCGTCATTGCAGCCGCTGCGTAAGCCATTATCCCCAGATAAACCGTGAGCACGAGCGCGCCGACCCGGTGCGCCCAATGGATCGCGTTCAACGATGCATTCGACAATGGTTCGCCTTGAGCCGTCATGCCCAACTCACGCCGCAGCTGGAAGCCGTGACCAAAATCCATATCCGGCAACCATTCACCATGGCACGTTGGAAAATCGATGCACGCCAGCGCAGCGTAATTGGTGCTAACCCAACCACCGAGTGCGATCTGCCCAAAGACGATAAAAATAGCCAGGATTGCCCATGGCCGTAACCGGCGAGCCTCGGCCGGCCGGCGCGCGCCGGCGAGTCGAAGCTGGCGGGCACTTAGCCAGGCAAGCATGGCGAGTATGACCATTCCACCCAGCAAGTGCAGAGTGACGATGGCAGGTTTAAGAAGCAGAGTGACAGTCCATTTCCCGAACAAGCCCTGCAATATGACGAATCCGAGCAGCAGCAACGGCAGCCCAATTGCCTTCCCCGGATCAGAGGAATCAGACTGAGATCGCCTGCGCTTAAGAAACACTTGCACAACGATCGCAACAATCATCGCCCCAACCAGAGAAGCGAGGTAGCGGTGCAACATCTCGTTCCACGCTTTGGTTGCGGACACCGGACCAGCGGGCGACAGCTGCTGTGCGTCATCAATTTCCGTTTCCGCATGGAAAGGCGATAACTTGCCGTAACACCCCGGCCAGTCAGGACAGCCGAGCCCGGCATCGGTCAAACGCACATAAGCGCCCAAGGCCACCAGAACGAAAGTCAACAAAGTTGTCGCATAGACCAGCTTGCTGAAGCCAACGGCACGGACACACACAATCAGCGAGATAAACAGAGTCCCGCCCCAGATCAGCGCGTGAACCGTTTGCAACGAAAACTGCCAGATCGGATCAGACATCAGGCGTGCTCTTTCAGCGTTCGATCTGGCGCCAGCCGCTGGACACGCGCAACAGCTTGGCGATGTCCTTCTTTATCCGGCTCGGATCAGCATCGGGAGGGAAGCGCATCATCAGGTTACCGACCGGATCGATCAGATATATGTACTCCGTACGCTGACCGTCGGCTGGAAACAGTTCCAGCCCGCTGCCGCTTGACAGCCCAATAGCGCGCGTGCCCTGGTACTCGGCCAGCGTTTGCGGAGCCGGCTGCTGGCCATCAGGGATCAACCACACGCGTTCAACACGGTCAGAGTACTTACCTTGGGTCAACCGGAGTTGCCGCATCAGGTAAAGTTTTTTCGCGCAATAGTCGTCGCAAACACCATCATCGATCGACACGAAACTCCAGCGGCCGCTCAGCTCGCTGAAACTGAACTGACCACCTTGTTTCTGCAAAAACACCACATCGGCAAGTGGCACCGGATCAAGCAACTCGCCATGATTCACAAAGCGTGTCGGTTTCCACATGAAATACAGAACCGATGACGCAACAATCGGCAGCACGCATACGAAGAGTATCAACCATAAGGTCAGGTTACTCTGTACTGCTGGTTTTTTTTCTGAAGAGTCCATAGTAGCAATAGAAGAAAATAATCAACGTGGCGAACAACAACCATTGGACGGCGTAAGACTGGTGCGTGCGGATTCCGAAACCGGGAGCAGGCCAATTCCGGTTAATACCATCCTCGTGATCCGACTCCTCCTGAATAACGAAATCCAGTATGTTCAGCTGTTGCCGCTCCCGGTAGCGCGACAGGTTCAGATTCTGCCAGACACGGCCTTCGATGATTTCATCGGACAACTCCAGCGCCCCCCGGCCCGGAACGATTGCCGTACCGACGATCGTCACCGCGTTTTCGGGCACATCGATAACAGGCAAATCAGACCGGTCACGCCCGCGCTGCACCCATCCGCGGTTGATCAAGACGTGCCGATCACTACCGGACAACTGCAGTGGAACAACGATCTCGTAACCTGCAGCGCCGGCGCGCAGCTTATTGTCGAGCAGGATTGCTTTTTCCGGGACAAACATCCCGGTTGCACGCATTTTCCGAAATGCAGCGTCCTCGAGCGATGGTACGCCATTGCCCAGATCATGCGGAAGCATCGCCTGGCGTGCCGAATACTGCTGACGTAACGCCGCTTTGTCGCTGGCCCGGCCGAATTGCCAGTACGACGCCGATAGCGTCAGCGCCAAACCCAGCAACGCAACGATCGTTGTCCTCCACTCCGGGCGTTGCACGATGAAATTCACCTCATCTCGAGACCTACCGTTTGGCTCCCATACTGGTGGACCAAGCGGCTATCCTCTAAACTCCGCAACAGGAACGCATCCATGAAAATAATCATCGTCCTTTTCTTGCTGGTCATCGTCGGCAGCCTCGCATCTGCCCTGTTCTACCTTGTGCGTGACAAGGGAGGCTCTGACCGCACCTTGAAATCACTGACGATCCGTATCGGGTTTTCCGTGACTCTGTTCATTCTGCTTATGCTCGGCTATTACTTCGGTCTGATCCCGCAACGAAACCTATAAAAAAATGTCGCCGCGCGGCTTACCAGCCGGCGGCGGCCATTTGCCCCGCGCAAGCGGGGCTTTTCGTGCTTTAAAGGTTAGAGCCCGTCGATGCGATCCTAACCTAGAGCCAGTAGACGAAGACAAACAGTCCAAGCCATACCACGTCAACGAAGTGCCAGTACCAGGCTACGCCTTCAAAACCGAAATGCTGTTCTGGCGTGAAATGCCCTTTCAGGCAGCGTAACCAGATAACGATCAACATGATCGTTCCGACCGTGACATGAAATCCATGAAAACCGGTCAGCATGTAAAACGTGGCACCGTAGGCACCGCTTTCCAGCGTCAGATTCAAGTCCTTATAAGCATGCCCGTATTCGTACGCCTGGACGCAAATAAAGGTCAGACCGAGCGCAATCGTCAGAAACATGAACAAGTTAAGCATGGAGCGCTTGTTCTCTTTCAAGGCCCAGTGGGCAACCGTAATGGTTACACCGGACGTTAGCAGGATCGCGGTGTTGATTGCCGGCAGCCCCCACGCACCCATCGGCGTGAACTGCTCGGCAATACCCGGGCCGGAAACCGGCCATGTGGCGGCAAAACCAGGCCACAAAAGACGCTCAGTATCGGGATCGGCAAGCCATGGCACCGACAGCACACGCATGTAGAAAAGGGCGCCAAAGAACGCCGCGAAGAACATCACCTCCGAGAAGATGAACCAGCTCATCGCCCAGCGGTACGACACGTCTACCTGCTTGTTGTATTTGCCGCTCTCGCTCTCGCCAATGACGGTACCGAACCAGCCGAACAGCATGTAAATCATGATGGCACTTCCGGCGAGCAAGACCATGCCGCCTCCACCGGCGCCATTCATCATGAGCACACCGCCTAACGCCATCAGAAACAGCGCGACCGAACCAACAATGGGCCAGTGCGATGGGGATGGCAGATAATAACCGCCCGGTTGCGAGGTCATAGCCTTACTCCTCTGTAAAGTCTGATTTATTTATTTTGATGTTATTCACGTAGCGATGTTGCGCACCAGCGTGACGATCACTGTCACAAAAACAGCCGCGCAAATCAATCCGGCGGCAATAACTTGCCAGGGTCGAAGCATCGCAAGATCATCGCGCAGCGCATTGCCCCTGCCAATTCCCGTAAACGCCGAAAATACCGCACGAAACGCGCGCAGCGCCCCGCCAGTCTCCCGGTCTTTCCTACCAACAGCGGCCATCACCCCTTATCACCCACTGGACGCATCGCGGTCTTGGGTTCCTGGGTGCCGCCAACTTCGAACATCGTGTAGGAAAGCGTCACCGTGTGCACGTCTTGCGGGATGGAAGGCTCAACGACCAGAACAACCGGCAACTCCCGGCTCTCGCCTGCCCGAATCTCCTGCTGGGTAAAACAAAAACACTCCAGCTTCTTCACATGAAGACCTGCACGTTGCGGACCAAAACTCGGAATTGCCTGAGCCTGGACAGAAACGTCGGTCGTATTCTTGAGATCAAACACCACGTGCACCAGCTCACCGGGATGTACCGTGCGCTTGCGCTCCCTGGGAATAAGCTCCCACGCAATATCGCCGCGCGAATTTGCGTCGAACTCCATCACGATCGTTCGCGACTTGTCGACTTGCGTGTTTACGACCGTATCCGGCTTCACCACCTGGTTGATGCCGGTGACTTCACAGATCTTTTCGTAAAGTGGGACCAGCGCGTAACCAAAGCCGAACATCACTAATGCGACAACGGTGAGTTTGCGAAGCGTATCGCGGTTACGTTTTAGTATTGAGTGACTCATTAGAACAACAAGCGCCGGAGAAAAAACCCGATAAAGAAAATGGCCGCGATCGTCGCAAGTACGATCCCGGTCTTCATGTTCCGCTTCTCTCTCTGATCAGTTTGCGAATAGGTCATCGGGTATCCACGAGAGACTGGGTGGCGGACGTATCATCAAGTGCCCGCCACTGCTCCCGGCACGTTCCGCCAGGTTACTTAACCGTCGGTGGTGTCTCGAAACTGTGATACGGGGCCGGTGTAGGCAGATGCGTCCACTCCAGCGTATCAGCGCCATCCCACGGCTTTTCCGGTGCTTTCTCACCGCTACGGATTGCCTTTATCAGGATGTAAAGGAACAGCAACTGGGACAATCCGAAACCGAACGCACCGATCGACGAAATCATATTGAAGTCAGCGAACTGCAATGAGTAGTCGGGGATACGGCGCGGCATGCCCGCAAGACCGAGGAAGTGCTGAACGAAGAACGTGACATTAAAGAAGATGATCGACAACCAGAAATGCCACTTGCCGAGTGTTTCGTCGTACATCTTGCCGATCCACTTCGGCAGCCAGTAGTAAACACCGGCAAAGGCAGAGAACAATGCGCCAGCCACCATCACGTAATGGAAGTGTGCGACCACGTAATAGGTATCGTGAAGCTGCACGTCAACCGGTGTCAACGCCAGCACCAGTCCGGTAAATCCGCCAAGCGTAAACAGGAACAGGAAACCGATGGCGAACAACATCGGCGTTTCGAATGTCATCGAGCCTTTCCACATTGTGGCAACCCAGTTGAACACCTTCACCCCGGTCGGCACCGCTATCAGCATGGTGGCAAACATGTAGTAAAGCTGCGCCTCCACCGGCATGCCTACGGTGTACATGTGGTGCGCCCAGACCAGGAAAGAAAGAATTGCGATGGAAGCCGTCGCGTAGACCATTGACGCATAACCGAACAACGGCTTTCGCGCGAAAGCCGGAATCACCTGGGAAACAACACCAAATGCCGGAATCGCAATAATGTAAACCTCCGGGTGACCGAAGAACCAGAAGATGTGCTGGAACAGAACCGGATCACCGCCGCCCGCAGCGTTGAAAAAATGTGTCCCGAAATGGCGGTCGGTAAGTGTCATGGTTACCGCGCCGGCCAACACTGGCATGGCGGCGATCAGCAAATACGCGGTAATCAACCAGGTCCAGACAAACAGCGGCATTTTCATCATCGTCATGCCCGGTGCCCGCATGTTCAGGATGGTCGTAACAATGTTAATCGACCCCATGATGGAAGACATACCAAGAATGTGGACGGCGAAAATCACCAGGTCCATCCCCATGCCCTGCTGTATCGTGAGCGGCGCATACATCGTCCAGCCGACACCGGCACTGCCGCCCGGAACGAACATGGAAAGGATCAGCAGCGAACCGGCGGGCGGAAGCAGCCAGAAGCTCCAGTTGTTCATGCGCGGGAACGCCATGTCGGGCGCACCGATCATCATCGGGATCTGCCAGTTCGCAAACCCGACGAACGCCGGCATGATCGCGCCGAACACCATAATGAGCCCGTGAAGGGTCGTCATCTGGTTGAAGAACTCGGGCTGAACGATCTGCAAACCGGGCTGAAAAAGCTCGGAGCGGATAATCAAGGCCATTACGCCGCCAACCATAAACATCGTGAAGCTGAACCAGAGGTACATCGTGCCGATGTCCTTGTGGTTGGTCGTCGTCACCCAGCGCATAATCCCTGACGGGCGATCATGACTATGATCGTGTTCGTGTACCGCTTCCATTTGATTCTCCTTCCGAACCTTTAATGTCTTCTATGTCCGAGAACTGTTAATTGCGTGCCGCAGCCACTTCACCGGGCTGCAACGAATCGCCCACAGAATTTCCCAGCGCATTTCGCTCGTAGGTAATAACCGCGGCTATTTCCATATCGCTGAGCTGAGACCCGAACGCCGCCATCATCGGGTTCTTCTTGCTGCCATTCAGAACGATATCCAGATGGTTGGCGATTGGTCCCGTTGTAATCTTCCCTCCAGTCAGCGCTGGAAACGTCGGCGGCATACCGTTGCCGCCAGGCTGATGGCAAGCCACGCAATGGGTGCCGTATACGGATTCGCCGGCAGAACTCAGCTCCGCGACCGTATAGGTTTTGGCGGGATCGTAAGCTGCCGCGCCAGTACCGGACTTTTGCTCGGCAACCCAGATCTTGTAGTCGTTTTCACTGACCACATTGACAACGATCGGCATGAAGCCGTGTTCCTTGCCACACAACTCCGCGCACTGTCCGCGGAAGGTGCCGGTTTCTTCGGCCCGGAACCAGGTGTCGCGAATGAATCCGGGGATGGCATCCTGTTTGACTGCAAGCTCCGGAACGTACCAGGCGTGCAGGACATCGTTCGCCGTCGTCAGGATTCGTACTTTCTTGCCAACGGGCACGACCAGGGGCTTGTCGACCTCAAGCAGATAGTTTTCGCCTTTCTCGGCATTGCCCTCGATCTGGTCCCGCGGCGTCGCCAGGGCACTGTAGAACTTGACGTCGTCGTCCAGATATTCGTAACCCCACTTCCACTGATAGCCGGTCACCTTGATCGTCATGTCCGGTGCCGAGGTATCCCGCATTTCAAGGAGCGTCTTGGTGGCCGGCCAGGCAAGACCGATCAGGATAAACACGGGCACCACCGTCCAGACAATCTCGACCGTGGTGTTCTCGTGAAAATGTGCGGCCTCGTGTCCGGCTGACTTGCGGTGCTTGAAAATGGAATAGAACATGAAACCGAACACGCCGACAAAGATAACGGTAATGATGATCATTACCAGCGTGTGCAGATCGTAGACCGCCTCGCCGAGCGCGGTGTTGGCCGGCTTGAGATTCAGTCGATACTCGGCCAATGCCACACCAGACACGAGCATGGCTGCCGCCAGACAAAACAGACGCGAAAAGGCTTTCAACCCCATACTTCCCCCGAACGTGCTTTTAATATCGTTATTAATCAAACCAACGCGGATAATTTCGAGCGCAGCTGTTTGGCTACGGACAGTTTGGCCTCGTCGGAAAGCAGTCTACCAAATTCGATTTCTCGCCCATGAGCCCGCAGAAATACCCTCTGCTTACGGCTCGAGACTTCTTCAATCACCACATGCGCCCAGAACCGGCTCATCCGGCGTTGTTCCCGCTTGCCGCCGTCCCGGGTTTCCACAACGACGTTGTCGCCCTCAATCGTAATCAGCTCGTAATCCTCGTCATGACGCTGCAACCAGCAATAAGCGAAAAACAGCGCCAGACATTCAGCCCCTGCGAATGGTGCAATCGGCCATGCGCCTACCAGTGCAAAAGCAGTGGCGACCGCCAGCGTAAATACACCGAGTGATCCGAAAACAAGCTGCCGGACCTGTCGTGAACTTGAGTTATTTCGTCGGGAAATAATTCCGAACTGAACGTTTTCTCCCAACTCAAGTGACGACATATTAAAGCTGTCCACGATTGGTTCGACGGCGAGGAAATGTAACATAGCGAACTGACGCGAAGCAAGGAAACAGCAGCAAAATCAGCAGGAAGAGCATGACTTGCCGGGCAGTGCATGGATGCAATACAAGACTGGCTGCAGATTCGGTTGGGTCGTATGTACGCGTGGGGCAAAATTCGTTCGCGAATGCTACTGACACCCTTGGCTATCCCGGTGCCGCGTGGATGTCTATCACCGGTTTGCCTTTCGGGGACAACCGTGATTCCGGCTTCCAGGCGTGGCCATAAATCACCTCGAACGTGGCCGGCAATCGCGCGTCCACCCCTCGAAACTGTTCGTAACGCGAGACGACGCGAAGATAGCTCGAGCGGGGACGCAAACCCTGCTCGCCCGCAGCCGCCACAGCGGCTGAGCCATGTGATCTGAGATCGCGCAACAATCCGCCAAGGGCGTCATAGGTCAAGGTAATCTTCTCCATGTCCATGACCGGATCGGCATAGCCACAGTGCACCAGCATGTCGCCGATATCGTGCATGTCGGCGTGTTGATTGACACGGAATTCACCGCCAGATGATGCAATCCTGAGTTCCTGCAGCGTATCCGGACCAAAGATGGAAAACATGAGTAAGCCACCGGGACGCAACGCCCGGATTGCCTCGGCCAGAGCCAGCGGCAGATCCTGCGCCCAATGCAAAGCCAGATTCGACCAGACGAGGTCAATGCTTGCGGATGCCAGGGGCAACTTCTGAAAGTCCGCGCGCACCGGGAGTCGCGTCGGCCGCCGGCCCATTCCCAACCAACGCCGCGTCGGGCGCGCCACTCGCTGTGCCAACATCTTCGCGGAAACGTCAAGGTCGATGACCGTAGCACCGTCAAACCTTTGCTGCAGCAATAACCCGGCGCTGCCGGTACCGCATCCCGCGTCCAGAATCCGCCGCACCGGCAATTGCACCAGCAACAGCCTTTCGGTCATCCGCTGCGCAATTTCTCGCGGCAGCGCAGCCACGGAATCATAGGTTTCGGCGGCGCGGTCAAACGACCGGCGCAGTATTGTCTTTTGCACGGCTTATTACGCCGACACCGCGATCATATATGGCATCGATCGCAGGGACATCGGGCGTCTTCCAATATACGGCCGCGCGGGCGCGGCTGGCAGAAGCGGGACCGAATTGAGCCAGATCGCTTCTGTTCCCATCAGATTGGCATCTAGCCGAGGTGCAATCCGTCGCTGGTGGATGGTTCGATACCGAGTCTGTCAAACAACCCGCGGTCAGCGGCCGCCTGGGGATTGCCGGTCGTCAACAGCTTGTCTCCGTAAAAGATGGAGTTCGCACCCGCCATAAAACACAGTGCCTGAAGTTCATCGGACATCTGCTCGCGCCCGGCCGACAAACGCACCATTGCCCGTGGCATGGTCAGGCGCGCGCAGGCGATCGTGCGCACGAACTCGAATGGATCAATCTCGCTAATGCCATGAAGCGGTGTGCCCTTGACCTGAACCAGATTGTTGATCGGTACGCTCTCCGGATAGGGTTCCATATTGGCCAGCATTGAAATCAGTTCAGCCCGTGATTCGCGCGACTCACCCATACCGACGATCCCGCCACAGCACACGTTGACGCCGGCCTGGCGAACGCGGGTCAAGGTTTCAAAGCGATCTTCCTGATTGCGGGTGGAAATGATTTCGCCATAGTGCTCCGAGCCGGTATCGATATTGTGGTTGTAATAGTCAAGCCCGGCAGACTTGAGCTGTTCCGCCTGCCCTTCTTTCAACATACCCAGCGTGGCACAGGTTTCAAGGCCCAACGATTTCACCGCGACAATCATTTCCGCGACCTTGTCCAGGTCTCGCTGCTTGGGGCCACGCCAGGCTGCACCCATGCAAAACCGTGTCGCACCCGTCTCCTTTGCTGCTCTGGCGACTGCAACCACTTCATCGACGCTCATCAGCGCTTCGTTCTCAACGCCTGTTTGATAGCGGGCTGCCTGCGGGCAATAACCGCAATCCTCCGGACACCCGCCGGTCTTGACCGAAAGCAGCGTCGAGAGCTGGACTGTGTTGGGTTTGAAGTTCGCCCGATGCGTCTGCTGCGCTCTGTATAGAAGGTCACCGAACGGCAATTCAAACAAACCCATGACGGCATTCATCGTCCAGTGTTTTGCAGCGCCATCCTGCCCGGAATTGTGCGGCTTCGTCGCGACAGTGTTCATTACAATGTGGTTCCGTGTGGTTGGAGTGAACATGCGTATTATATGTGCGGATACCTGCAGGGATACCGTGGAAGCATTCACGCCCGCGACAGCAGCGCCTGGCACTGCTTTCGGCTCAGCCGAAATTCCGGAAACCGCGCGGTTCACTGGCTGGCATGATTAGCATCGGTGCCCGCCTTCGTATGGCCTTGCCGGGTAGCTGCCTGCTTTGCGCTGCGCCTTCGACCGCGACCGGATTGTGCCACGCCTGCTTCAGCTCCCTGCCCTTCATCAACGGCCACCGCTGCCCGAGCTGCGCGGCCCCGACCCCGGGTCCCGTGCGGTGCGGACGCTGTATCAAGCGTCTCCCCGCGTATGACCGGGTTGTCGTTCCGGTTGACTATCTGTCGCCAGTGGATTTTCTGATCACGGACCTCAAATATGCGCGCAACCTCGCCGCAGCCCGGGTACTGGCGTTTGCGCTTGCACAACTTCTCGAACAGGAACCCTATCCCGATATCGTTTTGCCAATGCCGATCGCGGCAGCGCGTCTGCGCGAGCGCGGCTTCAATCAAGCCACGGAAATAGCGCGGCATGCCATTAGCGCATTTGGCATCCGTGTTGCGGAAGGGCTCGCGCTACGAACCTCGGCTCAACACTCGCAGACGGTTCTACCATGGCGCGATCGCGCCAGGAATGTCCGCGGCGCATTCCGCTGCGATGCAGACCTGACCGGAAAGACTATCGCAGTCATCGACGATGTCATCACCACCGGCGCAACATTGAATGAGCTCGCTTCGGTTCTCAAACGCGCCGGTGCGACAGAAGTCGTCGGCTGGATTGCTGCGAGAACCCCCTCGCAGCGCTGAGGCGGTTAGTTCACCGCTCGTGCGAGTTGTAAACGCTGCTGCTCGACATACGTCTGCAGGCCAGGCGCAAGCGTGCCGATCGAAGCGGCTTCATCGAATGCCCGCAGTGCTTCACCGTCGCTGCCAAGCGCTCGCAGGCTGATCCCAAGGCCCATCAGCCAGATCGCGTTCCGAGGCATGAACGCCAGCGCGCTGCGATACTGGCCGACAGCCTCCTCATGCCGCTCTGCCCGCTGAAGAACCGCGCCCAGGAACGACAAATAGACTGCATCGGTTCCGGCATACGGTCTCGCGCTCTCGAGCGTCTGAGTTGCCAGATCAAGGTCGCCCCGCTGAAGCTGTAATCGTGCGAGGATCATCGCCTGTCTCGGTTGCCTGAGATTAATGCGCAGTGATTCGGCCAGCACCTCCTCCGCATGCTCCGTGCGGCCAGCGTCTATGAGAATACCAACAAGTGCCTGCTGCGATGCCAGATGCGATCGGTCTTCCCTGATCGCTTCGCGAAATTGCGTCTCTGCCTCAGCCATGCGGCCTCGGCGCAGACTGGCAACACCAAGCCGAAACGCATTCTCCGCACGCTCGAATGCCGTTAGCTGGCGCGACTGTTTCTCTATCGGTCCCGGCGCTATGTCTGCCGGGATAACAACCTCCTCCAGCGCCGGTTCAGCAGAAGAGGTTGTTGCCTGATCCTGCTTCAGAATCTTCTGTTCCGGCATCGCCGTTTCTTGCTTGAATGACTTCTCCCCGACAGATGCCTTGATCGCCGGGCGACTGTTTTCAACCGGCTGCGGCGTCGCGCCGAGCGCGTCTGAGCGTTTTTGAGGCCGCGGTGCCGATGCGGGAACCTGAGCGCTTGATGCGCCTGGTGCAGCTTTGGCTCGGGAGGTTTCAGTGCGTGCAACGCGCACCTTCTTCTCGACGGGTAACGGTGCACCGCTGTCAGGCAGTCTAGACAGCTCGCTGGATAACTGAAATACCGGCATCAGCAACGCTTGCTGAACCTGCTCCTGCACGGTCCCGGGTGCCGCCGTTGCCTGAGCCGGTGCTTGCGCATTATTGCCCGTTGGTAGCGCAGCGGGTGCATCCGAACGAAAGGATTGCAGCTTCGTTCCGAGCGATGAATTGCCTGCCCACACGAAAATTACGGCGCCCACAACAACAACCAATCCGAGCAGCAATAATGTCAACCCTCGATAGCTTCGCGGGGGCGCCACGTCAACAGCGCGCACCTGCTCCGGAACCGGAACTTCAGCCGGCGGATCCGCGCGGCGCGCTTCGAGATCCTGCAATACCTGATTAATGAGGCTCACGCGATGAACAGCCAGACTGCGACACCAGAAATCGCGGCGGCTGCCAATGCAAATCCCCGGCGAGGCGACCATGTCCGATGAATCGCTGCAGGGGTGTCCTGGGCAGCACGGACAACATGTTTGCGTGAAACCTGTGACGCCCCCTCACCATAGGCGGCAAGAAGCGATTTGTGGGCAATGACGTTAATCAAACGCGGCACACCGCCCGTATGCTTGTAAAGCGCTGCGATCGATCCGCGAGCGAACAACTGATCTCCGGCATATCCCGCCACCCGCAAACGATGCGAGACATACTGCTCGGTCTCATTTTTCGACAAGCTGCGAAGCTGGTGCTGGAAAGTGATGCGTTGATTGAGTTGGCGAACAGGGGCTGCGGCGAGTTTCTGGTCCAGCTCGGGCTGGCCGAACAGCACCACCTGAACCAGTTTGCGTTTCTCCGTCTCAAGATTCGAGAGCAGCCGCAAGGCTTCGAGCGTTTCGATCGGCATGGCCTGCGCTTCATCCAGAAACACGATGACCTTCTTGCCATTTCTTGCAAACCCGAGCAGCGCGTGATTCACCGCTTTGATCAGCGCATGCTGATCAGCCTCCCGATCCACCGGTGCACCCAACTCCTCCGCCAGAGCCAGCAGCAAGCCGCGCAAATCGAGCATCGGGTTGGGAATGTAGGCGGCGATATGATCATCACCGAGCGTCGACAGGAAGCGGCGGCACAGCAGGGTTTTGCCCATGCCAACATCACCGGTAATCTTGATGAATCCCTCACCGGAGGCGCTCGCCACCAGCAAGACGTTGAGCGCTTCCTGATGCGATGACGCCGAAAAGGTGAACGCCGTGTCGGGCGTTAATCCGAACGGTGGTTCTCGCAGCCCGAAATGCGCTCGGTACATCCTCTAGTTTCCCGTCAAACCCGGGTCCTCATGATCCTGGTCGTCATTGCGCGTCCAACAGTTCCGCACTGGCCGGCTGGTTAGAAGATGCGCCATCCCGCTGCAACCGGTCGACTCGCTTGCGCGTGTCAACAATATCATCATGCCAGTCATTGGAGTTCCGGATAATAGTAGGCTTGACCAGAATCACCAGTTCGCTTTTCTCGACCGCACGCTGGGAGTTTCCGAACAGACTGCCGACCACCGGCAAATCGCCTAGTCCGGGTACCTGTCGGCGATTACGCGTCGACCACTCTTTCATCAATCCTCCGATCGCGACGATCTGACCGTTGGTCACCCGGACGATCGTGTCCGATTCGCTGATCTCGCTGGATGCCAGGGGCAACCTGAATTGACCCGCGTTCCCCAGATCGAGATCCTTGGTGACTTCGGTCACGCGACTGACTGACGGGTGAATGTGCAGCGTAATGATATCGTTGTCGTCGATCTGTGGTGTAACGTCGAGCGCGACTCCGGAGAAAAAAGGCTGGGTGGTGATCGTCGGGGACTGTGTGCTCGTCACCCCGGTAAACGTGACGTTCGACGTTACATTGGTTACGAAAAACTCGTCCGTACCCACTTTCAACACGGCTTTCTGATTATTCAGGGTCGCAATCCGCGGACTCGACAGCACCGACAATTCGCCCTGCGTCTCAAGGAACGAAATCATCGCGGCAAAGTTACTGGTCTGAAACGCCAGGCCCATGAGAGTGCCGGGCGTTCCTGCACCGCTCTCAATGAACCCCGATACCGCCCCGGGCAAGGAGTCGAGATTCGAATTCGCCTTGATGGTTCCATCATCGTTGCGCGCCGTAAAAGCGGTCAGCGTGCCGGTAGGCGAAAGCGTGGAACCGGGAGTGAGCACTCCCCCCGCAAAGCGGCTGTTGTCGCCCGACGCAAATGCCGCCCAGTTAACCCCGGTCTGTGCGCCGTCAGCCAGCCGCACATCAATAATTTTTGCCTCCAGCATGACCTGCCGCTCCACGACCACCGACATGGTATCGAGCAGTTCGGCAACATTGCGTAACTCCTCGGGAAGCGCGCGGACAACAATGACCCCGGCCTGGGGGCTAACCACAACGTTGCGTCCGTCATCAGAGCCAATCATCATGCGCACGGCAGTCGCAATTTCGCCCCAGAGGTCATTGTCCAACGACGTCTTTACCTGACTGCTTTGCAGGGACTGATTGGTCGTCGTGCCCGACAACGCGGGAACCGTTGTCGCACCCTGCGTTGCCGGTGTCGATGAATCGGAAATCGCACCGGAGCTGATCCGAACTTCGGTTTCACCCTTGCGCGTCGAAACCAGGTAATTGACCTGGAAGACTCGGGTTTGCATTCCGATCGGTTTGATCATGATCCGCGTGCCCCTGATACCGTATTCGTATCCGTAGACCTCGCGAATGGTTTCAAGTGCTTCAACGACCGTGACATCCTTCAGGTCGATCGAAATCGGTTCTTTCACATCCGGGTGGACCACCATGCTATAGCGAGTGCCGGCAGCGATCGCGAGGAACACCTGATTTGCTGGCGCCTTACTGACCTGCAAATCGAATCGGGGCTCAATCGGCCGCCCGTCAACTTGCGGCATCTCCACGTTGATAGGCGGCAACAGCGCCTCACTGACCGCATCCGGCTGCGCCGCATCTGCCGACGAACTGGCCGCGTCATCCAACTGCGACTTGGCCGTTTCGTACTCCAGTGGAGGCGGGTTGAGTGATGCGCAGGAGGTCAATCCCGCCACCAGTAGCAGCACGAGGAGACGCTCAGGCACCCGCCCGGTCGCCGCCAAGGCTTCCGCAGCAAGCTCAGATGGTCTTTTTCTCGCCCGGCTCATTCATGGCCCTTTTTTTGTTCAGACTGCGTCGCCGTTGCCTCGACTTTGCTCACGGCCGGATAAAGACGCAACGTGCGCGTTCCTCGTGAACCTTTCATCACGACTTCGCCTTCGCGAATTTCCGCTAACCGGAAGCCGGAAACCGTGTCACCGACTGACAGCACGCGACCGCTGATCACCGCCGCGCGACGCTCAGTGGAGATCAAAACGGTTTGCAGTACCATCGCGCCCCGTGAGCCGGTCTTCCCAGTTACCGACTTGGTCGAAGCCACTGCCGGCGGGCGGGTCGGATCGCGCATCTGCTGGGCAACGGACACAATCGAGACAGACGCAAGTAACAGACCAGCGGTGAGAGCAATCGTGTATCTCATCACACCACCAGCCAATCGCTGTCCAGCGACAGGGTAAATACCGTTACCGTAATGCGCACCGCAGGATAATCGCGCGCATCCATACGGGCCTCGGACCAGAACATCTGCCAGGGAAGTGCTTCCAGCCGATCGAGATAATTCAGCATGTCGAGGTAACGGCCCTGCAATGTGAGTTCAATGCCGTGCTTGTAGACGTTCGCCTGGCCGACACCCTGCTTGACGCTGTCTCTCGCAATGAGGTCGGACACGGGCAACGTCTTGAGCCTGACCAGTTTCACGCGCGAATCCCGGGTCAGCATCTTCTCAAGTATCTGCGCCATCTGCTGCGGCGGCACGAGGCCCCGGTTGATTCCCTGCATCTGCGCATCAAGGCGGCGCAAGTGATCAGATAGCGACGCGATGCGCGCCCGGGCTCGCGTGTCCGGGTCCTGCGCGAGTTGAATCACCATCGACTGTGACTGGGCTTTCGACATCGCAGCCGCTGCGCGGGCTTCCGCAATTTGGGTGCCAAGCACCCTTTGCCGCGCGAAAGATGCATCGAGGAGCGAGTATCCAAAAATAAGAATCACGGCCAATCCGCCGCCCAGCAAAATACCGCGCTCACGGCGGGTAAGAAGGTCGAATCGCTTCTCCAAACGGCGCCAGGACTGTTTCATTGCCGCTCCCCGGTGCCTGACGCACCTGACCCCGGCAGCGTTGACAGCCGAAACTCGATGTACTTCGCCTCCACCCCCGCCGTCTCGTCGTCTGGTTCCGGCCGGCGCATTTCCAGTTCGGCGAAGGCGTGCCCTTGCATGACTTCTTCCTTATTAAGCCGCTGCAAATAGCTCGGCACCAGCTCCGGCCGTATGGCACGGCCTTCGAGCACCACATCCTGACCGGCCCCGGCCACTCTAAGTCCGGTGAGCCAGAGCCCGGAAAACGACTGGCGCGCAAAAGCGGCGAAATGTTTCGAGAAACCACTGGTATCGCCAATGACCCCCGCACCCAACGTTGACATGACCTCTTTGCGGCTGGACACGCCTGCCTCTAGCCGCACCACTTCCTGAGCCAGTTCGGGGTTAGGCTTGCGCGCCGCCAGTTGGCCCGCGAGGCGATTCGTTTCCGACTGTGCGCTATCGCGCTCCGCGGAAGCCTGCGCCAGATGGTGCTCAAGGTTACCGGTCCGAATCGACATTGCCACCACCGCGAGAATCATAACGACAGCTGTGATACTCCACGCCGATACAGCACCTGGCAGCGAGAGCAGATCACGCTTGCGCTCGAACGCCGGATTGTAAAGATTGATTTGTTGGCTCACGCGCCGCTCTCTTGCCGGAGCGCGGCACCAATTGCCATGAAGTAATCCGCCTGCATCGTCCTGGAGGCCAGCTCCGGCACGCCGCTAATATCGATCGCGTCCTGCAGCCGCGCCTCTTCAACGGGCACGTCAAGATTCTCGGAAAGATAGGCCTGAAGCCCGGAATCTTCAGGCGACGGCGCAAGAATCAACCGGCTGAGCGTGAGGTAGCTGAACTGCCGGTCGAAGTGGTCGAGCGAACGCTGCACCTCAAGCACCAGGCGGTCTAGCAACTGTTGCCGGAGATCTCCTTCAGCGTGACCCAGTTGCGCCAGGCTGATGTCGATTCCACGCGCAAGGTACAACTCGCCGTCAGCGGTAAAAGTCAGCAGCCCCCTCTCAGCGGAGAGATGCAACAAGGCCAGTGCACGTCCCGGTGTTTCGTAAAGCTTCGCCATGTTGCGCTGAGCCATTTCGGGTATATCGATCACGTCGAGCAAAAGTCTGGCTTCGTAAAAAGCAGCCATGCGGTCAGCGATCAGTTCATTACGAGCCGCTACTGCGTAGACGGACCGGGTGCGGGTTGGAGCGTTGGGATCAGCGGGCAACGTAAACACGTCGATCGTGGCGGCGTCAGCGGGATAGTCAAGCACATCCTTCAGGCGCCAGCGCACCGCGTCTTTCAATTCTTCGTCCGGCACTTCAGGCGCATCCATTACCTGGAGCTGATAATCGCCTTCCGGGATCAATGTCACGCAATTCGCTCGATTCAGACTGAACTTGCGACGCAGGCGGCTCAGCGTATCCGCCTCGGAGCCCTCAATCTGCTCGGACGCACAAATCTCGAGAACCGGCTGCGCATCAGCCGCGCGCGTGATGCGCGCAACATCGACGCGGCCTTTTTTAAGGCACACAGCGACCGCGCCCATTCCGGCAGTCTGCTTGCGCATCAGCATCAGGGTATGAGGGCCTCAGAAGTTATTAAACAACGCGAAAATAACTCAATAACTCATTGTCGTCAATGAGGAAATAAGATTTCTCTCTGACTTCAATAGTTCTCTTGCAGATATAAATACTCGGAGGCGTTCTGGTAGACGCCAAAGGTCGCCCTTGCGGTCGGATCCTGATCCCAGTTCGGGGCTCCACCCCAGTTGCCGCGCAGGTAATCGAGCGGAGAAAATGTAGCCGGAGAAGGAAAACCGCCAACCGCAGTACAGGTCGCGCCGCTGGCAGCCCCGAGGTTGAGTCTGAGATCGACCGCACCATCATTTCCGACTCCCGGTGCCGCCAGTTGCAGCCCGCTTGCCTGCCCGCCAGAGAGCACGATCGCAGCACTCGGTTCGGCCGCCGTTTCACAGAAGGAAAGGTTGGTTAACGGGACAAAAGCCATGGCGAAATCCGGGCCATTGAAAGCCGTGCAATCGTCATCGCCGTTGGTTACAAATCCGGTCGGGGTGTAGTACTGCGCCTGCAGTCGCAGCGGCAAATCGAGCCGGGTGGTACCCGAGACGTTATCCATGCGCAAGCGGCCGAACCGCAACCGCGTCAACCCGATCAATGCCTTGGCCGTGCAAGCGCCGCCGCATACGCCCGCCGTGGCCGGGTCCATATCGCGTCCGGCAAGTAAGGCCAGATCAGGATCGGATACATCTACGCCCATTTGCAGCAATTCGTACGACCCGTCCGGCGCCGCAGCCCGGCTGAAACTGGCGGAACTGGTACTGATGACATACGCGCCTGTAATCCAGTTCGACACCGGCACGCTCAGGCGGCCACTCAGGTCCACGCCGTCGTTGTTGTTCTCGGCGACCATACTGACGCTACCGACGTTGTAACCAACGCCATAGTTGTTCGTTCGCACGTCGTCCGTATTTCGCGCCTCGATCGTGTAGTCAACACTGATTTCGGGCTGCCCCATATAGGTAAACCCACCCGAAGCGCACGCATCGATCACGGTATTGCCCGGCAGTAACGTAAAGTGATCAGGGTAGAAGCGCCCGACCTGGGTCGGCGTTCCGGTCGCGCCAACATTCACGCCGGCGAGATTGACGCCGGGACTGTTAAGGTAATTCGTGACATTGGCCTGAAGCTGCATACTCCCCACTTCGCTGTAAGCGAGATCGTTGGGGGTTGCCTGCCCGCCGGAATAATCGCCCGCGATCAACGACGTCGCGCCGGTGAGCGTGCCAAGCACACCGCCACCGGGCGTGAAATACGGGGCCGTGCTGGCAGCCGCAAGCGTGGTCGCCCAGGCAAAGCTCGGGATCAGCGCATTGTCGGTAATGTTTGCACCGACGTCCGGGACGCCGTCGTTCCCCGCATCATCCGCCGCGTCCCATGCGTAGGCAGCGACAGTCGCTTGAAAATGCGCGGCCGGCTGGGCGGTATCGCCTGCCGGTACAAACCGCGCACCACTGCTGGCCGTGCCGGCGGGATTAAGCGTCGGGCCCGTTCGAACATCGACGATCGCCAGGCCAAACGGGCGTACGGTAAGTGTGACGGGGTCGCTGCTGATGTCGACCCCGGTCGCATGAATGCGCGTGTCGTCACGCAAGCTGATCGCGTACTTTCCAACGTCGGTGGTTGCCAGGCAGAAATCCCATACCCCGTTTACGAATGGCACGTTTGCCAGGTTATTCGCAGCAGGATTGGGCGCTGGCACGGCAGTTCCCAAGGAAAGCACCGGGGCCGCACCACAGCTCCCGGGCGGTGTGCCGCTACTGATGGCAGGCGCTCCGGCGCCGGCAGGATGATCGGCGTCAGCGACATACCAGGCATCCAGGTTCTTGCTGCCAGTGTAGTTCACGTCCACGGCACAGTCGCCATCCACCAGATCACGCCGCCACAACTCCGCCCTGAGGGCATGATTGCGTCCCGCAACCGGCGTCGCACCAAGGCTGTCAATCGCAGAAATGACGAACGCATTGTCGCGAAAACTGATCAGCGCGGAAGTTGAACTCGATGACCCCACGGCTGTGTCCACCACCGTAATGGTCAGGTCATCAGCGTGCGTGTTACTCAGCGTCAAGGTCACCACGCCATCGAGCGCGGGGTCATAGATGTAGGTCGCAGCGCCATCGTCGAGTGGCGGGTTGGTGAGTGTGCCACCGGTAGCCAGCGGTTTTGCCCAGTCACCGTGACTGGTCGAGGTGGAAATATTGATGGTTCCGTCGTAGCCGGCGACGGGAATCCCGCCGCTGTCACGCGCAGTAATCGTGATGTTCTTGGGCGCACAGGTACTGCCCGAGGCAGCGCCAATTTCAATCAGGAAATTATCGACAGTGCCCGAATCGCATAATTGGATGCCACCGATCGCCGATTGAATACCGGCGGTGTAGGTCACGTTTAGTTTCTTGTGAATTCGCACCTCTCCGTCGGATATGATGGCGCCGGTCAGACTGTTGTCGTCTCCCATTTCGATCTTGGTATTCGGGCCGCCATAAATGAGGCCGTTGATAACGTTATCGTCGTCAAACTTCGCTTCGGCACCGTCGTAGACATAGATCTGCAAATTCTCCGTCGCACCTCCGACGTTGAAGAGCGCATCGTCCTTCACATCAAGCTTGTTGCCGATGTATATCCGCACCACGCCAGCCGGCGAGATGATGATTTCGTTTCCGTCATCCCAGTCGATTTCCTCGATGAAATAATCACCAGGCGCAAACTGGGCGATTTTGTTCTTCCCGGCTTCCAGTTCCTTGATGTAGTAAGTGCCGCCGCTGAATACCGACGTGTTTGCGTCCATTTTCACTTTGTCATAGGCGCCGGCAGGGACTGGATTGATATTGTCGGTGTCAACATCTACGTTGCTGTTATTCGGTGGAAAAACGGCAGGAACGATCGGCGGCAAGGTCTCGGTCGCATTCACCACCATCCCGTCCGGCTGTACGGCATTGCCAGCGCCCGACACGCTGTTTCCATTCACTATCCAGTCGTTGTGCCAGTGCAAGCTGTCGGCATAGATCGGATAATCTGCCGGGATCGTGCCGCAACTCTGGCCATCGTGGAAAACGGTGATGGTGATGTCGTGCAGGTGGACGTCTTCTTTTTTCGATCCCGCCACCGCCTGGACTGCGATTTCCATCCCGAAACCGGCATCATTAATGTCGGCCGCTGTCCAGGTGTCACCCCACAAATCCGATGCGCCACCACGCGCCAGTGTGTCGCGCTTGTCTGGCCAGAACGCTCCGCTGGATCGGTCGGTTGTGCCCGGCACATTCGCCTTGACCAGGCGCACCCGCAAGTCGATAACCGCGTCATTGTGTTTTGCGTGGCCGTCAAGGGTCACGATAATGCCGTCGATATTCGCTCCGGCCGGTAACGAGAAGCCGAAGCCGGTACAACGCAAGATGTTTGAGTCAGACAGGCCCTTGTCTTCATCGAGCTTCGATTTGGAGACAAACGCTCCGGGCGATTCCCAGGCGAGGTCGCCACCGCCCACATCCACGCAGGTGACGGGGCCACGCGGTCCGGCAGTAGCAGCATGCGAAGGAGAAACTGATGACAACAGCAGAACGAGCGCGCCCGCAGCGGCGATAACTGCCGCCATACCCCTGCCGGGCCCCGGGAAGTGTACGAACTGTTTCATCTGGAAGCCATATCGTGCAATTGTTGTTCCATTTGCGGCCCTTTTTTCACCCTCAAAGGGTGGAAACGCCGCCTACCGAAAATCGCGGAAATGCGTTCGGCGGACGACTCATGAGCAACTGGTTCATTGGCCCGCAAACCCGGCAAGATGTCACCGCTGCGCCACGGCGTATTGCCCCCCCTAAAATACGACACCGCGGCATTGAATGCGTCTCCTTAGGCCACCCCGTGACTGAACCAGGTGCCGGAGCGCCGTGGCCGCGACCAAGAATCAGTTCACCTGATCCACGAGAGCCTGTAACTGCCGCTCCACATAGAACGAGCCGGCGGTACCGGGGCATTCCGCGGCCACCGGCCGGTTGCAGGCCGTGACCCGTAGCGAGTACACGGTCTTGGGCGCCGGATTGACCTCGGTATATGGCGTTGCCAGGCACTCGACCGTCACAGTGAAATCGGATAATCCACCGCCGAGTGCGAAAGAAGATTTCGGGGCACAGCTGGTGTCACGTAGCGCGCGGTAGACGCCCCATTCCATGCCGGCCCGCGCGGCCTGGTAAGCGCGTGCGCCCTGTACATCGAGGGCAGAGGTCGAATGCTGCAAGCCTGACACATTCAACAGAAAAACTGTCAGGCCGCCCAGCACCAACAGCAGGAAGATCGCTGAGGCCAGGCCGACTCCACGCTGCTGGTCAGGGCACCGCTTTAG
This sequence comes from Burkholderiales bacterium, assembly GCA_035528435.1. Taxonomy (GTDB): domain Bacteria; phylum Pseudomonadota; class Gammaproteobacteria; order Burkholderiales; family Eutrophovitaceae; genus SG8-40. Next base: position 568 of record DATKYN010000007.1, on the reverse strand, counting down.
ATCAGGGCACATTGGATACATGTATCTGGTTGAACAAGCTGACCGTTTCGCCATCGCTGGACATTTCCATTGACAACGAAATCAGACCGGCGCTGCGTGCGACTTCGAGCGTGGAATAGGTAAAGCTGCAGGATGTGACATCGGCTGCCAGAATCGATGTCGTGCCAGCCGGAGGCTGCTGCTGAATGACGGGAAAGCCATAGCCGTCGTGACGAACCAGCGTTCCTCCCGTGGGAGAGGGCAGGCAGACATAGCTCACCGGATTAGAGACCATATGAAACCGCCTCGCCGGTGACTCGAACGGCAAAACGACGCTGGACGTAAAGCTGATCGCAGATACACCGCCACCAACTCCGGCATAGGGCCGGCGTACATCGCTCGCAGCGCTATCACCAGAGTAGGCACTGGCACCGGGTATCCCGAGGTTGTAAACCACCAGCCATAACGGCGTCGCTGCGGGAAGCGCAATCGCCGGTCCGATCAAATCGAACGTAGTGTCGCTGTTATCGTTGAAATCGAGTGGATCACCGGCACCGAACTGGTCGCGTTCGGCACGGTAGCGCCCGCC
>DATKYN010000006.1:0-4878 GCA_035528435.1 Burkholderiales bacterium | reverse complement strand
CTTACCTGTTCGTCGGCTTCCTTGTTGAGCGCCTGCGCGGACGCGATCCGCGCCAGTTGTTCGTCGCGCTCACGTGCCGACAGCGGTAGCGGCCAGATCCGGGCAACGACCTGTCGCTCTTTCACCGGGTCGCCCTCGTGAAATTCGATCCGGCTGACGCGTCCCGCTACCGGCGCACTGACAACGAAGCGATCGTGGGCACGTGTTTCCCCATCTTCATCGACCGTCACGATCATCGGGCCGGTGCTGACCGCGGCAACGTCGACTTCGACAGGTGCCGGGCGGAACAGAACTGCGACGCCGGACACAGTTGCAATGAGAATGACACCGTAGATGATTTTCCTGGCTCTGGCTTTCATGTCTGGCGGCTACTCCCTCGTCTTGAGCACAGCGATGAGATCGAGTTGATTGAGTCGGCGTGCAACCAGTGCGCCCGACACTGCCGCGGCAGTCAGAACGACAGTCAGCGACAGTCCGAATGTACTGGTGGTAAACAGAAGTGGCATGCGATAGAACTCGGTGTCGAACTGTAAGGAAAGAAACCAGCTCAGCATTATTCCAAGCGAAAATCCAAGTGGAATGGCGGCAAGCGTCAACATGGCTTGTTCCCCGAGAAGGATCGCAGCAACTTCGCGTCGCGTAAAACCGAGCACGCGCAGCGAGGCCAATTCGTTGCCTCGTTCGGACAGCGCAATGCGTGCACCGTTGTATACGACTCCGAAAGCGATGATGGTAGCAAATACAATGTTGATCACCGTCGCTGTCACGATGCTGCGATCAAGAATTTCCTGAAAGCTTTCCAGCAAGGCCTCGCGAAATGCAACGCCACCCACTGCCGGCAATTTTTTCAGGGTCGTGTACAAATTGTCTTTGTATTGTTCGTCGATTGCCAGATAAGCGCCGGAAATCGACGGACCCTCTCGCATGACGCGGTTCAGTGCCGTGATGTCCATGTACGCGCCAAGGCCGATCAGCTCGTCGACCAGTCCGCTGACCTGGATGTGACGCACCGGGCGGGCGCCTTCGAGCACCTCGACCTGAAGTGTGTCGCCAGCGCTGATTGCCAACAATTCAGCAAGCTTGCTCGACAGCACCAGGCCATCGGATGGCAGTTCGACGGCGCGCCCTTCGGCATCAATTAAGCGCCGCAGGCGCGAGCCTTGTTCGATGCCGATGATTTCAGCACGTTTCGACCGGTGTTCGTTTCGAAAACGCACCGGCACCGAGCGGAATGGTTCGGCGTACAACACACCGGGTAAACGCCCGACTTCGAGCCGCGCACTGGCCGAGGCCGGTTCATTGAACACGATCAGCACGTCCTCGCGCTGGACTTCTTCGAACTGCATTCGCATGAGGTGTGTGATCGATGCCAGCATATAACCACCGACGAGCAGGATACCGGCAGCGCAGGCAACGCCAAAGGTCGACATGGCCGAGTTCCAGGGCCGCCGGAGCAGATGGCGTACGACCATGCGTCCGGATGCCGGCAGCCATCGATGTAGTCCACTGCGCTCGAGCGCGCTGGTGCGATAGGTCGCTGGTGGTTCCGGGCGCATCGCGACGGCCGGCGGCAGTACCGCCGCCCGGCGTACTGCCGATAATGCCCCTGCGGTAGCCGCAGCGAGGCTCACGGCTATGCCAATGGCGATGACTTCCGGGGTGACCGCAAAAGGCAGGGTTGGAAACCGGTAATAGTGCTGATACACCGTAGTTAATTGCGCGCCAAGGTAGAGGCCCCCGAAGGCACCGATTGCTACGCCCGACAGGACGGTAAGCGCCGCCAGTTTCAGGTAGTGCATGCCGACGTCGAAGTTGCTGTAACCAAATGCCTTGAGCAATCCGATCTCGGTTCTCTGCAGCGCAACCAGCCGCGACAACACGATATGCAGAAGGAATGCGGCAACGGCGAGAAAGATGGCGGGAAGATAGGTTGAAGAAATTCGATTCTGGGCGATTTCGTCGGAGATAAAGCGGTGCGACAGTTGCTCGTCTCGCCCGTAGGCGCCCAAGCCTCCGTAACGGGCCAGAACATCGTCGAGCCGGGCGATGACCTCGGCTTCCATCGCGCCGGCCGACAATGTCAGAGCCACATCATTGAACGCGCCTTCCATGCTGAATGCGGCAGCGAGGGCTGTTTCACCCATCCACAATACGCCGAAGCGGCGGTTGTCCGGAAAGATGGTGCCGGCGCCAGCTTCATAAATGTATTCCGGTGACAGGCCGACGCCCACAATGGTGAGCTGCTGCCAGCGGCCGTTGATCACAGCACCCAGTGTGTCACCGAGCTGTAGGTTGTTGGCGGTCGCGAAAGCCTTGCTGGCGATCACCTCATCGGGCCGCCCCGGCTCGATGTAGCGCCCGCGCGTCAGATACAAGTCGTTGATCATCGGTGCGCGCTTCTCGGGAACCGCTACCAGCCGTCCCGAGGCCGGCTCCTCCAGTCCGGGCACATCGAGGGTGACGCCCATGAGCACTCGCGCGCGCACACCGGCCACGCCTTCAATTTCGGAAATTCGCCTGGTGAGGCTTATCGGCGCACGCTTCAGTTGCGCAAAGACATTGGCAAACCGGTAGTCCTGATAGTAGTCAGCCTGTGCAATCCGCAGCGAGTCATAGGTGCAGCGCATCGATACGAATGACGCAACACCGCACATCACCACCAGCGCGGTTGCAATCAACTGCCCGCGCATATGCCACATGTCGCGAACGATCATCCGGTCGCGCGTTTTCACCAGCTTAACTCCGATGGTGCAAGTTTGCGCTCGTTGCGCTTGATCTCGACGATCTGGCCGCTGCTCATACGTACCACCCGGTCGGCCATGTCGGCAATGGCGGCATTGTGGGTGATCACGGCGATGGTCGTGTGCAGCTCCTGATTGACCCGTTCCAACACTTCGAGCACGAGCTTGCCGGTGCTGTAGTCCAGTGCGCCGGTGGGCTCATCGCACAACAACACGTCGGGGCGTTTCGCCACAGCGCGGGCGATTGCGACGCGTTGCTGCTCGCCACCCGATAGCTGCGCGGGAAAGTGATGCATCCTTTCCTCGAGCCCGACCAATGCGAGCGCGTCTTTCGGATCCATTGGCTCTTCGGCAATCTCGGTCACGAGTGACACGTTCTCGAGCGCCGTGAGGCTGGGAATGAGGTTGTAGAACTGAAACACAAAACCAACGTGTTCGCGGCGGAACGCGGTGAGTTCCGCCTCGCCAGCGGTTGTGAGGGTATGGTGCAAATACTGAACGTGTCCGCTGCTCGGCACGTCGAGCCCGCCGAGAATATTGAGCAAGGTCGACTTGCCGCTACCCGATGCGCCGAGAAGCACTACCAGTTCTCCGGCGTACAAATCGAGATCCACGCCGCGCAACGCATGAACCGCCACATCTCCCATCTGATAGACCTTGGAAATGTTGTCGACGTGGAAAACCGCCTCGCGTTCGTTGTCGTTATCTCCGGTCATCGTTGTCGGGCCGCCGGTCGGCTAGTGTGCTGTCCCATAAATACCTTACCGATTTTTAAAGCCGGATGCACTGCGAACTGCAGGCACGGATGCCAACGCTGCCTGTTAGAAAGTCTGGTGAAATCCGCGCCAGGCAAGGCGCGAGCCGAGACAGGGTTAGACGCCAAGTGAGGCGAGCTACGGTGCATGGCGTGGATTATTGTCGTGACTTTCGAAAGTCGTTTGTGGGACAGCACACTAGGATTGTGGTCGAATCTAGCAGAACATCATACGGTCAGAGTTGATCTGAATCAGTTCACCCCTGACGGCCCGGTATCCGGCACCCAGACGTCCAAACCATATACTGCAGCATCTTTCGGTTATCTTGCCGACGGCAGGCAGCCTGTTTAGCCAGTGTAAGTGCTGTTGCCTTAACGACGCTGGTTTACGCATGCCTGTTGCCTGGCGGCACTCAGTGAAGAACTGGCGGGGAAGTGAACGGTGACAGTATTGCCGCCGCACGACAGACGAATTCCACAGCCGATCACTTTCAATTAGAGTGGCGGCCTATGCAATCACCGCTCAGAAACCACGCCGGCAATGTGTCACGGTCATACGCAAGCGCTGGCATTCATCCGCCCGGTTTGGTTGAGGCGCTATGGCGGCGCATAGGTCGACGCCTGCCGCTCTTTATGCTTGTTTTCGCGACGGCCGCCAACGCCTCATCCGGAAGCATGCGCGGCATTCTCGTGTACGGCCATGAGGAACGCACGCTGAGCCTGTGTGGTGACGAACGCCTGTATTGGGTAGCTGCCGCGGCCGACGTGCGCGATCAGCTTGTCGCTGGCGTTGCGCGCGAAACGAATCGTCCCTACCAGCCGGTCATGCTGGTTTTCGAAGGGCAATTCGTTGATCGCGAACTGCCTGGCCTGGCGGGGAACGTCAGCGGGATGATTGAAATCCGCACAATTCACTCCCTCACGCGCAATGGCGTTTCCGCGTGCAAAGACACCGTGTCGAAAATCGGGTTCGACCTGAACCGCCTTAACCGTGATGGCTTGCAAGGTCCGCCTGACGGGCTGAGAGCGCTCGATTACGAATACTGCATTCCAGACCGGGCCGGTGCGCTGGCGCAGGTCAGGGAAATCGATCCGACTGTGCGGCCCTTTTTTCAGTCACCCGGCAGGATCGGTTGTGGCGAGGATGAGTTGCTTTGCCTGGGGAACACGCATCAAACTGGTTATCGTGAGGTTCTCGAGCGACTTGCGGGATTGCATTTTGTGCGGGAAATTCGCGAAGCCTTTTTCGAATAAGAGTAAAGCTCCAGCGTCGCGATGACAGTTACAGCCTCGAACTCCACCGGATCTCGAGCGTTGGGTGCTCGCCGCCAACAAGGTTTTGCCCGTGGAGACCGGCATCGCTTACCTTCGTCTGAAGAGTTG
>DATKYN010000005.1:0-9908 GCA_035528435.1 Burkholderiales bacterium | reverse complement strand
CGCCGCGTCGCGCTGCGCGACAGCATTGCCGGATGAATCCAGCAGTGATAATTGCGGACCGCAATCGGGACACGCGTTGGGCTGGGCGTGGAAACGCCGGTCGGCGGGCGTTTCGTATTCCGTACGGCAGGAATCGCACATAACAAAACGCCGCATGGTGGTGTTCGCACGATCCCAGGGCAGGAATTCGACGATGCTGAATCGTGGACCACAGTTGGTGCAGTTGGTAAACGGATAACGGTAGCGTCGATCCGACGTGTCAAACACTTCGTGCAGGCAATCGTTGCAAGTGGCGACATCTGGCAGAACCGGTGCGGTGGGTGCGCTCGTATCCACACTTTCGCGAATGACAAATCCACTGTCGCCGGTCGCGACCACCTCCCCGGTATGCAGCCGGTCCAGTCGCGCCAACGGTGGCAGCTCTTCAGTAAGCCGCTGTAGAAATTCCTCGATCGCTTCCGCGCTGCCTTCGATTTCCACCGTAACGCCGTCGCCCGTATTGGCGACCCAGCCGCCGAGTCCGAGCTGTTGCGCAAGGCGATTGATAAAAGGCCGAAAACCAACGCCCTGGACCATGCCGTCGAGCTGCAGGCGCGTGCGGCGGCAGGTCGGCGATGACACTGCGGTGCCAGAAGCGGATTTATCGGACCTGTTCTTATCGGACCTGTTCTTATCGGCGCTGGTTCTATCGAAGCGGGTTTTATCCGAACCGGTTTGATCCGTACTGGCTTGATCTGTATCGGTTTGATCTGTATCGGTTTGATCCAGACTGTCCAGATCAAGATCGCCCTGATACGCACCAACACGATCGATAACCGGCCTTTTGCCGCCCTTTTGTCGTGAGCGGTCCTGGTTCGAACGAGCAGGTTTCGATCGAACCGGTTTCGCTCGAGCCGGTTTCAATCGAATCGATGTCACGTCTCGACCTCTATGCTTCGCAGCAACAAATCCTGTGCGTTCGGGTCGTCAATGTCGGTTGACTCCTCTATTTCAAGCGATGCGCCGTCGGCAAGCGTCGCCCTCGAAGCCTGTTCAAAATGCTCCTGGAAATGCCGGGCCGACATGTGACTGAGCGCACCCAGCCAGACACGCACAGTCGTGACCCTCGTGGCGCCTTCCGCATTGGCCAGCGAGTCGATCTTGCGCATCAGACTACGCATCAGTGAAGCTTCGTGCATATCGCTACTGTCTCATGCTTCCGTCTTTCACGTACTCGTCTGCCGTTTGCTCGTCTGCCAGGCATTGCCAAACGAAGCGACTTCCGCTTCGACAATCCGGACAACCTCGTCCGCCGCCGCCGTCACTTCCGGTGACATTGCCCCACCCTGCTCAAGCGTGCCGGCTTCGACCGCAAAAATCACCAGTCGCGCCGGAAGGCGTCCGAGCGCTTTGCCCAGCTCTACCGCCTCGGCAAGCCCGAGACCATGGCTCGAACAACGCGCTACGTCCTTCGACAGCGGTTGCGCGCCGGCTTCCAGGCGTCGGATCGTGCCGGGTGCTGCGCCTGACACGGCGGCATCGATGACCACTGCAAGTGCCGCGTTCTCCCAGGCACTGACGAGCGCCATGGCGTCGTCCTTTCCTTCGACGATGGTGCAACCGTCGACCTGGCCGCCAGGCCGGTCCGCCACTGTGTTCTTCAACCGCTCTGCATTTTCTTTCAGCCGCTCCGCAATGATCGGGCCGATACCGTCGTCACCACGAAAGCGGTTTCCCAGGGCGATGACGACGACTTTATCCACGCCGGTCACCATCGCACCCGTATCAACGGCGCTGGACATCCAGCTTCAAAAAATGCGTCGCGCAGGAAATGCACGGATCGTAGTTACGAATCGACTGCTCGCATTTGTGCTGCAATTCCTGATCGGCCATCTCGATATTGCGCTCGACGAGGTCTCGCAGATCCTCCTCGATCATCGCCTGGTTCTGTGACGTCGGCGGCACGATCCTGGCCTCGGCAATCAGGCCCGCCTCGTCCAGACGGTAACGATGAAACAGGATGCCGCGCGGCGCCTCGGTACAACCGCAGCCGGTTCCTGCGCCGGGGGTTATCTCAACGGCAGGCGTTGCCGGCGGTTCATAGGACTCAATCAGCCTCACGGCCTCATCGAAAGCATGCAGCACCTCGATCGCCCGCACCAAAATGCTTTTGAACGGGTTGCGGCACGGCGCAACAAGGCCAACCTCGCGCGCCAGATCGCGTGCCGCCGGCGCCAGCAACGCGTGATTGAGATTGAACCGCGCCATCGGCCCGGTGAAGTAACTACCTCGCTCCCTGATGGCGGAATGCAGCGCGGTGGAGTGCGGCACGTGCCGTTCTTCGAAATGGGCCTCGTAGTCGCCGACGTCGATGTCGAGGCCGGCGCTGGAAACGATCCGGCCTTCGTTCATCGGGTACTCGTCGCCATGATGCAAGGCAACGAACTCGTAGTCCCGATCGAAGTCAGGGAAGTCAAGGCCGGCCGCCCAGCGGACGGTCTCGATTGCGGCGTCGCGCGCCCATTTCATCGAATCAAGAAGCGCTGCGAGCTCGCGTCGCGGTGGCGCCTTGTAGAAACCGCCGACCCTGACATTGATCGGGTGGATCTCGCGGCCACCTAGCACGCGCAGAAGCTCGTTGCCGGCTTTTTTCATTTGCAGGCCTCGTTCGACGACCGCGCGGTGGTCCTTCGCCATGTCGATGGCACTCTCATAACCCAGAAAGTCCGGCGCGTGCAGCATGTAGATGTGCAACACATGGCTCTCGATCCACTCGCCGCAGTACAGCAGGCGGCGCATATCGCGTAGCGCGCCGCTCACCTTCACGCCGAGCGCGTTCTCCAGCGCGTGCACTGCACTCATCTGGTAAGCGACCGGACAGATACCACAGATGCGCGCGACGATGTCGGGCGTCTCCGTGAAGTGGCGCCCCTGCAGAAACGCTTCGAAGAAACGCGGCGGCTCGAAGATCTCGAGCCGCACGTCTTCCACCTTCGAACCGTTGATATTGACGTGGAGCGCGCCCTCACCCTCGACGCGGGCAAGGTAGTCGACCTTGATGGTCTTACGTGTCATGCGACTCGCCTTCCGTGCGAAACGGCTCGGCCCACGCGTTGAACGTATGGTAGGCACGCCTGACCGCCTCGGGTTCGACGCCGAGACGGCGCCATTCATTACTCAGGGCTTTGGTATTCGGTGTTTCCATCGGCCCGAAGCAACCATAGCAACCACGGTTATAGCTCGGGCAAATTGCGCCGCAACCGGCATGCGTCACCGGGCCCAGACACGGCGTGCCGTGTGCGACCATCACACAAACATTGTTGCGCAGCTTGCATTCGACACAGACGCTGTGCCCGGGAGTATTCGGTTTGCGCTTGTTCAGAAACGCACCGATAACTTCGAGCAACTGCTGTTTGTTGATGGGGCAACCGCGCAACTCGAAATCGACCGGCACGTGGTCCGATATCGGCGTGGATGTAGCGAGCGTGTCGATGTACTCGGGCTTCGCGTAGACCACGCGCACAAAATCGTTCACATCCCTGAAATTGCGCAGCGCCTGGATGCCGCCCGCCGTGGCGCAGGCGCCAATGGTGACGAGAAACCGCGAGTTGTCGCGGATCTGCTTGATCCGCTCGGCGTCGTGCGCGGTGGTGATCGAGCCTTCGACCAGCGACAGGTCGTACGGACCCGCTACGACGGCGCGGGTCGCTTCGGCAAAATTCGCGATCTCGATGGCCTCGGCTACGGCAAGAAGTTCATCCTCACAGTCGAGCAGGCTCAACTGGCAGCCATCGCAGGATGCGAACTTCCAGACAGCGAGCTTGGGACGGGGAAGTTTTGAGAGAGTCGATGTCTGCATTTCAAATCTCCCGCACTTTCAGCATATCCCTGATCCGGTCGAAACGAAAAATCGGGCCGTCCTTGCACACGAATTGCGGACCGAACTGGCAATGACCGCACAATCCGACGGCGCATTTCATGTTGCGCTCCAGCGAAACGAATATGCGCTCTGGCGCTACCCCGATATCTTCTAGCGCGAGCGCGGTCATGCGCATCATCACTTCCGGCCCGCAGATCATCGCGATGGTGTCGATCGGATCGAAGCGGATCTTGGGTAGCAGCTTGGTGACTACGCCGACGTCACCGATCCAGTCGAGGCTGGCGTGATCCACGGTGACACGGACCTGCAGATCAGGTGCGCGCCGCCAGGCGTCGAGTTCTTCCCGGAACAGCAGGTCGTCCGGATGGCGTGTGCCATACAGCAGGCCGACACGGCCATAGCGATCGCGATTCTTCATGAGGTGATACAACGCCGGGCGCAATGGCGCGAGACCAAGGCCGCCGGCGATCACAAGCACATCGCTGCCTTCGGCTTCATCGACGGGCCAACTGCTGCCAAACGGGCCGCGAACGCCGACCGTGTCGTTGGACTGCAGCGCGGCGAGTGCTTCGCTCACTGCGCCGACGCCGCGTATGGAGTGCACGATTCGGTCCGTTACGGCCGGATCGCCGCTCATGCTGATCGGCACCTCTCCGACACCGAAGGCGTACAACATGTTGAACTGGCCGGGCTTGAAGCTCGCCAGCGGCATCGAATTATCCTCCACCGGAATCTCGATGGTGACGACATTGGCCGTTTCACGAACGCTGCGATCGATGCGCAGAAACGTTGGCGTCATCGGCGCCGCCTGGGGTGGGGGAGCAGGCGTCTGCTCAGGCTTTTTCGCCATACACATCTGCGGTCTGCAACTGCGCCATCTGCAGGCGTTCGAGAAGCGGCGGAATAAACCGCTTCATCAGCTCGTAGCCAACGTGGTGGTCGGCTTCGCATTTGTCGCGCAGGCATTTGCACTCGAATGCAATGGCGCGGGTCAGCTCGACTGCCCTTGCGTCGTAGGTCCACCGGTAAGGCGGAATCAGCCAGGCAGACCCGACGATCTCTCCGCTCTTCGCGGTGAGAAAGGTGTGCGGCCCCTTGCCGGGGATAAACATCTCCAGCGCGACCGTGCCGTGACGGACAAGGTAAAAGAAATCAGCACTCTCACCTTCACGAAACAGGTAATCGTTTGCCTGATAGACAACGTTCTTCGCGCATCCCGCAATCAGGTCCACGATGTCGTCTTCGAGACCTTCGATAAAAGGATGGTGGCGAAGCAGATCTTCTATTTTCTTCATTTCGAACCCTCCTGCGCAATTTCGTCCGTGCCACTTGCCGCAATTCCATCCGCTCGAATCGCCGCGACTTCTGCGGTAATGTCGATGCCAACCGGGCACCAGGTAACGCATCGGCCGCAGCCGACGCAGCCGGAACTGCCGAACTGATCGATCCAGCTGGCGAGCTTGTGGGTGATCCATTGCCGGTAGCGCGACTTCGACGAGTTGCGAACGCTGCCGCCATGGATGTAGGAAAAATCCAGCGTAAAACAGGAATCCCAGCGCCGCCAGCGTTCGGCGTGCTCACCGCTCAGATCGGTCACGTCTTCGACCGTCGTGCAAAAACAGGTGGGACAGACCATCGTGCAGTTAGCGCAGCTCAAACAGCGCGACGCCACGTCGTCCCAGCGGGCGTGCTCCGGATTGCCTTGCAGCAGCTCCCTGATACCGGTGGTATCCATGGTCCGGCCCATTTGACTGCGCGCTGTCGCGACCGCTGCCTGTGCTGCTGCGCGGTCTTTGTCGCTGGCCTCGTCGCGGGCAAGTGCTCGCAGTATTTCATTACCTTGCTGGCTTCCGGCTTCGACGAGGAATCGGTGGGGCCCGTCGTCGAGAATCTCGGTCAGGGCAAGGTCGAAACCCGATGTGGCCTGCGGTCCTGTTTGCATCGACACGCAAAAGCAGGTGCCGCCCGCCTGCCCGCAATTGACGGCAATGATCAGGGCGTTTTCGCGACGCAACGAATAGTCGTCGTCGCAATGATCTCCCGCCAGGAACACCTTGTCCTGGATCGCGATCGCGTGCAGTTCGCAGCTTCGCGCACCGAGCAAGGCAAATTTTGGAACCTGCTCAGTCTCTTCACTCACGTGGACGCCGTCGCCATCTCGCCGCGCCTGCCACAGACGCAGCCGCTCCGGGTGGAGGAATTTCTTCCAGCTGTGCGGGCCAACGACGTAACCGAACAGCGCCTCATCGTCGCGGCGCGACAACCGGTACGAGCCGGCTTCCTGATGATCGGTCCAGCCGGCCGGCAGATCGTCGAGCGCGGTGACTTCGTCATAAACGATGGCGTTGTCGCGAAGTGTCGGCCCGACAACACAATAACCGCGCCGGCGCAGCAGGTCGATCAGGTCCTGCAGCCCTTCCCGCGCAATGGTCGCGCGCAAGGAGGCATCTGCAGCAGAACCTGCCGTGCGCCCGTCAGCATTACTTGTCTTGCTTGTCGTCATGAGAACTGTGAAGCTTGGCCTGCATGTCTGGCCCTGCGTTTGCGCTAAATCAAGTCCGCCATGCTTCCATTCTAGCTCGCGGTGATCGAAGACCGGTTGTGACAAGCACCAGGCGAAATAAATCAGTCACATGCGGGTGGTCAGCAGCGCGTTGGTGGCCCATCGCGCGGAGGCTCCTCGATCAGGCGCGCAGCATCTGCCCTGCCGCTGCGCCAGCCAGCTCCTCTTCCGGTTACATCAAGGCCCCGTTGACCGCCGTGCGACGCACACTGCGCGACAGCATAATCATGCGCTTGCGGCCAATCAGGAGATCAAATCGCTGATCGCCGGCTCGGCCGGTAGCAAGCAAAACCGTGCTGCCGGCAAAAGACAAGGATTGACCCCAGAGTTACCCACATTACTCATCGCTATTGCCTTGTTTGTTCGATTGCCTGCTCTCGCCGCGCCCGCTGTTCGGCAACAAGCGTATAGGCGATGTAGTACTTGTAGATATTGCTCACGTACTGCACGGTCTCCCGGCCGATTTCCTCGGCTGCGATCACCTCGACGTTGTCGAACCAGATATCGGGGTCGAGCCCCCGCTTCTCGGCTTTGCGACGCAGGCTTCGGATTCGGCTGGGACCGGCATTGTAGGACGCGAAGGCAAAGAGTTCCTGCTGCATCAGATCGAGGTCTTCGTCGCCGAAGAAGTTGTCGACAATCCACCGCATGTACTTGATGCCGGCATGGACATTGGGCTCAGCCTTTTGAATGTTTTTGATGGCGATGGCAGGGTCGGCGGCCGTCGAAGGCAGTAGCTGCATGATGCCGATGGCTCCGGCGCGGCTGCGCACGCTCTGGTCCAGTCGTGACTCCTGATATCCCTGCGCGACCATCATCAGGTAGTCGAAGTCGTACTTGTCCGAGTACTTCCTGAACAAGCCCACCGTATCGTCGAAGCGCTTGAGGTCGTTTCCCGAAGCGGCGTTGTGCACCCATTCCGTGTTCTTCAGGTATCTCGTGAAGAGCATGTTGCCCATCAGCGTCCCCTCCTTGAAGCGGGCAGCGAAGGCATTGACCTCTTGCGCGAGCTTTGGGCTTTTCTTGCGGAACATCCAGGCGATCTGCCCGCCTGTGCGAACGGCCATATCGTCATGCACCGTTATGTCCTCGAACACTTGCGCCCAGAACTGCGCAATGTGACTGTCCGCAATGGTGATACCGATGATGCCCGCGTTGACCAGTTCGAGCAGATCCTCCGTCTCGAGATTCTCGTCGGCGGCTCGTATCACTACCGGCGCCTTGCCTTCGGAACCAAACCGCTTGTTCAGACGAACAAGACTCTGGTGAAAGCTGCTGGTGGTGCGGACCCACACCTCCTCGCCCGAAAGATCATCCAGCTTCGATATCGCGGGCGCTTCGGGCCCCGTCACCACCAACTCTCGAACCCCGGAACGAAACGGCTTCGAGAAGTTCACCGTCTTGCGCCGCTGATCGGTAATCGTCAGGTTAGCCACGACCACGTCCCCGAGACCGCTCAGCAGCGCGGGCATGAGCAGTTCTCGCGACACCGGCAGGATCACGACATGCACCTTGTTCTTTCGCCGTCCGAGGCGCTTGTTGATGAACTTCTCGAACTCGACCATGGTGTCGTAGGCCACGCCGCGCTGCACCGCACCGTCGAGAAAGTAGTTCGTGCGGTTGGGAGACAGCAGTACGCGGACCACGCGCCGTTCTACCATGCCATCGAAGTCGCCAGTCCACGAAGGTGTTTGCTGCAAGGATTGAAGCAGGGCCGTTTCGTGCTCTTCCGGATTGAGAAGTTTGTGCGCACCACTGCCGGTTGCAACGGCTTCGACCTTCTGTGATTTCGAAGCGGCGCTACCGGTCCGTTCCGCATTGTCCTCCGACCCGCATCCTGAAAGAGCGAGCGCGATAAACACGCGAACGATCAAGCTGTTCGCTGTCCCGGGCACGCGCCGTTGAGGCGACGTTACGTGCATCGAATCTCCCTTTTGAGCAACCGATCTTCGCTTGTCACAGGTTTCGCAGCCTTGAGTCTACCCTTGCACTCTAGCACCGACTCTTACAGGGTTTGGTTGCATTGATCGTCAAATTCGATATTGCGCGCTCCACCACCCGCAATACCTGGCTAATCCGGGGAACGAACGGCTGTCCCTGATTGTTTTTTTGACCACGTGGTCGGCACCTCAATCGGGAAACCGGCGGGCGCTACATCTCATGTCGACACTTTCAGGCCCGCGCGCGTCCCGTGGGCTCGCCCATCAGTTTCCCCGGGCTTCTTCCTTGCGATGGATGGCCACGCGATGGATGGTCACCCATTCGCTATGGGTGCCGACCATATAGACCAGCCCCTGCACATGGAAGCCCACGTCATGCGTGCCGGGAAATTGATCCGCATCGGACGGGCGAACGAATAAACAAACAACAAAGTCCGGCCTCTTCTGGAGGCGCATCGGCACAGACGGTCAAGCGATTGACGCGATAGGTGCAGCGCAACGAGCTTGTTTATCAGATTCTTGGTGCTATCCATTCTTTATGGTCGGGATAGTGAATCAGGAGTGAATATGTCAAAAACGACAAACAGAACAACTGGAATCGCAATCAAAATCGCGCGTGATGTGGGGTCGCTCGCCTACACCATCTTCAAGATGACGACATGGATTGTTGGATTGGGAGCATCAGGTTTCGCAGTTCTTTTTTATTCGGTCGGGGCGATGGAACTAATCCCGGGGGCCCTTCAGGTCGCAGCAGGGGCGGCTATCGTATATCTCATCGTGACAAAGGGTATAAAGCGTATATTTTCGACACCCCGACTGCTCTCACACACGAATCAAGACAAATTCTCCATTGAATCCGGCGACCGCAGGAAAACGCATCCACGCTTCCATGTAACCACGTGAACGAGTGACATCCATGTGATGCCATTCACGTGGTGAAATTGATGTTGCGCGATTGATTTTGCGCAAGCCCGGACACATGGGGCTCACTCATTGATCACGAACGGCAGGGTTCCTGCAAGATGATCAAAGTCCGAACAACACAGCACAGACACCGGCGTCGCCCGATCCCCGAGGAGCGTTTGCCAGGCGAGTCGCCGGATGCTTCCGCGTTACCAGGAACTACCGACCGTGAGATACCAGTACGTGTCCTCGGGGCCTTTCGCGACGTCGATACCGGCATGCATTCCGAGTTTGCGCAGTGTGAGATAGCGAATGCCGGCGCCTTTGGTCACTCTCGTCGGCTGGCTGTTGAGGTCACCGAAAGACTGTGCTGCCTTGCCGGCACCGACAAAGCCGACCGCGCTGAACCGGTGATGGAATGCCCAACGCACTTCGGTTTCTCCCACCAGCACACTCTCACCCTGGTAACGCAAGGCGGGAATACCCCTTAACTGGATAAACGGTACGGCAAAAAAGGGCGTGCTGCCATTGACCTGCGCATAATCGCCCCGCAATCCGATAACAAACTTTTCGCCGGCACGGAAATACTGGTGTCCTTCGGCGTTAATCCGGGTGAATTCCCAGTCACTGCCAATCGCCTCGT
>DATKYN010000004.1:0-24412 GCA_035528435.1 Burkholderiales bacterium | reverse complement strand
TTGCAAAACCGGCTATTGCCGCCAGGAACTTCATTTTATGGTTGCGAAGTGTCATTTTTTGTCAGACTCCATGAGTAGATTAGTCACGAGCGGTCAGGCATTGGCGGGCTTTCATGGCTGACCTTCCTCGGGAGTCTGTATCGCAATGGGCGTGCCAGCTCACGTGCGCAGCAGGCCGACGCATCCTGAAGGGTGCGAATGTTTTTTAATTCCTTGTTTATTAGAAAGTATCGCCTGGGCAGCAATAGGTCGAGCGCGGCCTGGTTTTGCGTGTATGGGACGCGTTTTTCGGCACCTGCGTGTAGGACGATCATTCGATTGATGCGACCACAGCCTCGAGGTAAAGCACGTGCCGGTAACAATGGCGTAAGCAGGGTTATGGGGCCGATCGAGCCCGGCGCAAACCTTTAATCAGCTACCGCTCTGCGTGCCCGCAAGAGTCCCGTCCAAGTCTTCGCGGGCGTGGGGTTGTCGTCCGACAGTTGAGAGGCATCGGTGCCGTACAACCCGCAGCGTCAATCCGGCCATAAGCGTCGGCACGCTGCTGATCGTTGGCCAGCGATTGGTCGGTTCTTCAATCGCTGGTCGTGATTTCCCCGGCAAGATTGTCGACGACGATAGGCGTTTCGAAAAACTGACTGGTCGGTACGGCGCCATAGAGTTGTTTCACCCTCGCGCGAAATTCGTCCCCATGCCACTTTTCCGCGTGTGCCTTGTTCCGCCATAAGTACACCCCGCCGGCGACGTTGTTGTCGGCATCGAACAAATAGTTTTTTCGAATCAGGTCCGGGTTCTGGCTCCACACCGAGGCAGTCATCTCGAAGTTAGCCAGAACGTCTTCGCGCTTGCTGCCTTCAGGGAGTTTGAATGTGACGATTTCGGTGATCATTGATCCATCCTTTCTATCAAATCTGAACGGGATATCAAGCGCAACACGTTGATTTTGTTTTGTCGGATTCAAGAGCGCTTGATGCGTAGGGGCTTGTGGCCGGCTTCACGCAGGCGACTGCTGTGTCGGCTAAGCCGGGGATGATACCGCCACTCTCCAGCAATGACTGCCCCTTGGCACGCTTGTGTTTCTCGGGAATCGGTACACGATCTTCCCGGTAGCCTGTTACGCGACGGGGTTTTTTGAGGGCGCCGTAAGTGAATGAGCCTAACCGTAAGTGAATGAGCCTAACAGGTGCGCTTGATTGTTGCGGTTGCAAAGCGGGCAAGCTCCCCCGGGTATCGCAACCGTTTACAGGCGAGAGGGCTGCGCGTTGCCAACAGTTGATAGGGGAAAAGAAAATCAGAAAGCGCAGCGAAAAAAATGCGTCGGCCGGGGCGAGGGGTGAGACGGATTGCGATTCTGCTAATCGTTAAACCCGGCCTAAGCACCCCGGCCGGCGCTCCCGGTGAAGTCTATGCGCTAGCGGGGGCGAGAGGCGTGCGCCTTGATCGCGTCGGCTGCTCGTGCCGCCAGGCTGGCCGCCTTCTGCGTCAGACCTTTGAACGCACTTCCGCTACTGTGCCAGGCACGGCTAACCATCTCGCCAGACCCGATCTGGGCTGTGCACGGCTCATCGTCGACGTGGCCACAGCGGTGGCATCGTCCTAGATGAAAAATCGATCTGGTTTCCTGAATACGAATCCCTTCGGTCAGGCAATCCGAACAGAGCGTCGCGAAGTGGGCTTTTCCGCAGTGCGGACATTTGTAGGCTTCCATATTTCCTCCCTTTTGCCTTCTTGCGTTCAGACCATGTTTTTCGTCTTTGGTGCGAATTTTGTGATCCGTCGATAACGATAACGCTCATTACATGAATCGGTCAACGCCTTAGCCGTGCGGCCCTTGCTTTTGTCAGAGGCGGCAGCTGTTGGGAAAACGAAAGATGTATCTACTGAACAGCTTAGGGCCAATTATTCCCGCGTTAATTGAGGTGGCTCTGAAGCAACAAAGTAGCGGTCAGGCGACGGGGGTGAACCGCCGTGCTGTAAGCGCTTTTCGACCCAACTGAATAACGCCTTCATGATCGGCCCAACTGACAGCGTCTTCAGACCGGGTAGCGCCCTTCAAGGCCCGATTGGCGGCGGCTGCGCGCCGACTTGGTTCCCCGAGCAGTTGGCAAGTGGCTACGATGGTCACGCGAACTGATGGCGGTTTCATGGTCTCCCGCCCCGCTGTGCGCAGATGTCGAATCGTTGCAGGATAGGTGGCGGCACTGAGCAGTAGTCGACGACCGGCTAGAGTTGCCTCGTGATATTCGAAACATGCTGGACCAGAAAAGCGATGCCGGAAAACGACAAACACAAAGCGGGCGCAACAGGATGCTGTCGTCTCGCAAATGCGTGCGCGTTCGCACACGTTCCGATTTGCTACAGGTTATCAGTCGCTGTTAAGCCGCGAGCACGTCTGATGCGATTCATCACCGACGGTGCGTTGTCTCCCTGAGCAAGGCACCGGTGTAGCACAACCGCTGTAACCATCGGAGCGTAGCCATGTAGTAATATTTGTCGCACGCAAGAGAACCCTGTGACACGCGTGCCCGCCCGGTGATGGACTCTGTGGGGGCGTTTGCGCATCCTGAATCGCGCTTCATTATCAACGCAAGAGTTTTTCCGAATGGCTGTATCGAAAACCCGACCCGCATTTGTCATCCGATTTTCTGCTACACATGGCCGCGGTGCCTTTGCTATACGCATGATCCGCAAGGGCACACGCATCGTTGAGTATCAGGGCAAGCGTTCGAGCTGGAAGAAAGCGCGCCGCCGTCCGCCCAGCGACCCGAACGATCCTTACCACACGTTTATCTTCGGGCTGAGCAACGGCAAGGTCATCGATGCGAGCATTGATGGTAATGTTGCGCGCTGGATCAATCACAGCTGTGAACCCAATTGCGAGGCCTTCGAAGAAGATGATGGCCGGGTGTTTATCTATGCGAAGCGCACGATTCGAAACGGCGATGAACTGACCTACGATTACAAGTTGGACGTCGATGGCCGCCCCGGCAAGAAGCTTCGCAAGGCATACGCTTGCCACTGTGGCGCAGAGACCTGCCGCGGCACCATGCTTAACCTCGATTGAACGCCTGACGAAACGTGACGCGGGTCGGGGCTTTGTTTCGACTGCTGTTCCCGCGCCGCCAACCGCGACCGGTGTTGTCAGCGCCGTTCAGGGCTGCTCCATTTGCACGAATCGCAGTATCCGTGATTGCATGTAGTCAAAGAACGGATTCCAGCGCAGCCTCAAGCGATCGTCGCCCGAAAGCCGCAACACGCCACGCTCACCCCTGAGTGCCAGATCACCGAGTGCGATGCCGGGGCTCGGGCCCGGTGCCAGCCCGCCATAGAGCGGGTCATCGGGCGGAAACGGCAGCGCAATGTGAGAAAGAGAATAGACGTCTTCCGGCCATTCATTCAGGTAGACAGGTGCCGAAGGGTGCACTTTGCCGCGCGACCAGCTTTGGGCTGCAGCGCGGCGACTGTTTTCACGCTCATTGGTCACGATTGTCAGGTTGTAGCCGCGCTCACCGCTTTGTAGCAGCGGCTTGAAGACCGTTCGCGGGTCTTGCATCAGCAGTGCATCATCAACATGCGCACGATTGATATCGAATAGAACGAGTTCGTGATTTGCTGGAGGAAGGCGTTCGAACAGGTTCGCGACCAGTGCCTGCGGCGTTACCGTGGCATCGACGCTCGATTGAAAGGCGAGGATCGGCGGCATGCCATCGAGCTTGCCCTGGGTGCCTTGCAGGGTAGTCAGTTGCTGCTGAATGTGGGTCGTGATGCGGTGAGCAAGATCGCCGGCATTGACGGGGAAAGAGCCGTATTTGAACGGGTCGTACTCCGGAAGCACGGAATTCCAGGCGAGCTTCTCGAGCCCGAGCAAGTGTCCAAGACGTGCTTGCCAGACAGCCAGTGCCGCCATGCCACTGACGCCGACTTCGGGCGAGAGCAGGACGATGCCGGACGGTTTTGGCAGCGACGCGTCGTCCAGTGCCGAAAGTGCGTACTCAACGGCTAGTGCGCCGCCATTCGAATAGCCGACGATATAAAATGGTTTGCTACCAACCGTTTCGGCCGCGTGGCGGGCGGCCAGTCGTACCGCTGCAGCCATGTCCTGCCAGCGCGTTTCGACCAGCCCCGAAGGTGCTGTTCCGTGGCCCGGTATGCGCAGGCCGAGTACCCAGGCACCCGCCTCGTGCAGCCGCTCTCCCAACGGGCGCATGCTGTATGGCGAGTCGGATAGTCCGTGCAGCAGCAATACTGCCGCGGTTGGTTCGTCACGATCAAGAACGAAACTCCGGTTCCAGTTAACCGGCCAGCGTTCAGGGTCGGACAAACTGCCCCGGCTATAGCGGTTGACCGAGTTTCCGGTAGCTTGCTCGACCTTCGCGTACACCAACTCGTCCAGTTGTGCAAAAAGGCGGTTCTCGAGTTCGATATACTGGTTGAAGTCCGATACCCCGGCCTTAACACTGAATTCCACATCGAGATCGGCGCGATGCCAAACTGATAGATCCGGCCGGTTCTCGAGAAAATAGACGTACACGGCGAGGAGGGCAATGAAGCTGCCGACAAAGCCGTAGCCAAGCAAACGCAAAAGAATGCGCATTGCATGTGAAAGGGTTCTTAGATACATGAAGTGTGATTTTACGCGAGAGCGTCGCACGAAAGGCTTGTGCCGAAGGTGCACCGGGTTGCGCAAGTCGTTTCAAAGGCGTTGATCATGCTGGAATGACAGTGACCAATTCGAATTTGCGTGGTCATCGTAAATGGCACTTGTCCTTTGTTCTTGCGGCAGCAAGGGTCGTCACCTCGATCATGCTGGCGTGGCCGATCCTTACCGCACATGCAGTGCAGGATTTTCATGGCCGAGTCGTTCGCGTTACTGATGGCGATACGATTGTGGTTGAAGACCAGGATAGACGCCGACATAAAGTTCGCGTCGTTGGTATTGATGCTCCGGAGAAGGGACGAAGAGGGCGCGCTGGTCAACCATACGCTGAACGCTCTCGCCAGCACCTCGCGGAGCTTGTCGAAAATGGATTTGTGCGCCTGATGACGCGCGAGAGCGATGATTATGGGCGCATCCTGGCGCGTGTCTGGGCCTCAGATGTTGATGAGGGAAGTGATATCGATGTCGGCCTGGCTCAGGTGTGTGCCGGATATGCCTGGGTGTACGAAGCGTTCGCGAACACATTGGCAGCGGAGCAACGGGCATATCGGGCATGCCAGTTAAAGGCAAAAGCCGGAAGGCAGGGGCTGTGGCAACAGGCCAACCCGGTGCCGCCCTGGGTGTGGCGCCATACGCGCAACAGTGCTCTGGCGCACTGAAATTTCCGGTGGCCGCGCTGGTCCTTTTTTTCGTTGCGGCATGGGCCGAGCGATCGGCCTTGCGCCTGCTCGCTGGCACAATCCGGCCCGATGGCGCAGTGATCTCCAATCCTGATACGCTCTGCTTCCCATGCGCAAGAAGTCTGATCTCCCGAGCAAAATCTGTAGCTATTGCGAGCGCCCGTTCGCTTATCGCAGAAAATGGCGGCGATGCTGGGAACAAGTGCGTTTTTGTTCCGAGCGCTGTCGGCGCGCGTCGAAGCCGGCGCAACAAGGAACGTCCGGGTGACCCCTGTGGCGCGAAGGAAACGTTTGGCCATCATTGGCGCTGGTCCCGCTGGTCTGGCCGCGGCGTGGCGGCTGCGTGAGGCCGCTGATATCGACGTGACCGTATTCGAGAAGAGTGGCGGAGTGTTTGGTCGCGCTGCCACGCGCACGCGGCATGGTGCGCGGCTCGATCCGGGAGCGAATTACTTCCGCACCGACTTGCCGGACATTGCGAAGATGGTTCATGTGCAACTGCCGTCCGATGAGTTGGTCGAGATTATCGGTGATATCGATGTTTTTGACCGATTCGGATCGATCTCGACCGGCGAATCGTCATTGAACGACGAGAAGAAATGGACCTATCGCCATGGCATCAACACGCTCGGCAAATTGTTGGCTGAAGCGGCCCGGTGTGAAATGTTTTTCGGCGTACGAGTCGGTGCCATCTACCGGGATTCGCGGACACGGTTATGGCGTGTCACTGATGACGAGAACTGCGAGCGCGGTCTGTTCGACGTGATACTGCTGGCACTGCCCGGACCGCAAGCGATTGCCCTGCTGAGAACAGAAGCGCCTGACGCTGCCAGAGCACTGGCGCCTGCAACTTATCAGTCGCAGTGGAGTTTTACCTTCGGATTTGACGCCAGTCTGAAGAGGTGGCCTGGTGATTCGTATGCGCTCGTCAATAATGACAGGCAGCACAACATCGCCTGGATTAGCCGCGAGAATGCAAAACCCGGGCGGATGCCGGAAGGCACGCTTGGCGTCATGGCGCAGATGCATCCTGTCTGGTCCCTTGAAAGATTTCATCATGATGCGGGAGCGCTCGCGCTGGAGGTGAGCGCATCCGTTGCCGATTTAATGGCCTGGAAGAGCGGGGAGTTTCGCTGGTTCGATTCGAAACGCTGGAAGTATTCCCTGCCGACAGGTCAGGCAGATTTGGACCAGTTGCGCGCGGTCGAAGCAACCGGTCTTTACGTTGCGGGTGACGTGGTTGTGGGGAAGGGACGTGTTACACAGGCGCTGCAAAGCGGGCTGGATGCCGCCAGGCGAATCCGTGACACAGCCTGAGGTGGGCGCCAGCAGTTCCAGAATTGGGGGCAGGTCTGAAGAGAATTCCAGTGCCGCGTTGATGCTTATTCTCGCGCCCGCAGAAAGGGCGCGATCACCGCGAAACCGATTACTGCATCATCGATTGCGGTATGAACAGAATAATCGCTGGAAACGCGATCAGGATCGCCACGTTGACCAGATCGACTGCGACAAACCAGCCGCAGCCGCGAAAGATATTGCTGATCGGTATCTCCGGAGCAACGCCTTTTAGTACGAAGGCGTTCAGGCCGACTGGTGGGGTGATCAAACCGATTTCGACCATTCGCACCACCAGAACCCCGAAAAATATCGGATCGAAGCCGAGCGCCGTAACGGCAGGTAGCACGATCGGGATCGTGAGAAGCAGCATTCCGATGCCATCGAGAAACATGCCCAGTACCAGATACATGGCAAGAATACCGATCAGGACCACGTAGCGATTTACGTCCAGGTCCAGCACCGTATCCACCAGCGCGCCGGGCATTCCGCTGAAAGCCAGAAAGCGCACGAAGATCAGCACGCCAACGATAATGGCGAACATCATCGCGGTGGTACGTGCCGTTTCCAACAACGCTGTTTTCATGTCGCCCCGGCGCATGCGCGGCAGCGCCATCACGAAGGCTCCTAGTGCACCGATGCCTGCCGCCTCGGTGGGCGTGGCGAAGCCGGTGTAGATTCCGCCGAGCACGATCAGGATCAGGACGAACATTCCCCAGGTGCCGCTTAGGGACTTGATCCGTTCCGCCCAGCTGACGCCGGGAATCGAAGGGCCGAGAGCCGGGTTGGCGCGAAAGCGAAAATAAAGCATCACCGAGTAGCTGAGCGCTTGCAGGAGTCCTGGGAGGATGCCCGCCAGCAACAGCGCACCGATCGACTGCTCGGCGATAAAGCCATAGATCACCATGATCACTGAGGGCGGGATCATGGTGGCCAGCGTTCCACCGGCGGCAACGCAACCCGCAGCGATCTTCTCGTCGTAACCGAAGCGCTTCAGTTCCGGCAGCGATACGCGGCCCATCACAGCAGCTGAAGCGGTGGATGCGCCGCAAGCCGCCGCGAATCCGGCACAGCCAAAAATCGTTGCGATCGCCAGTCCGCCTGGCAAATGGCCCAGCCACTGCCGTGCGGTCCAGTAAATATTTCGTGTGATCCCGGCGTGGTGGGCCAGGTAGCCCATCAGCACGAACAACGGAAGTACCAGCAACGAATAATGCGAGGATTCCGAGTAGGGCATGAGGCCCGCCAGGCCTGCGGCGGGTTCATAGCCGCGCAGGGCCCACAACCCGACAAGACCGCACAGCGCTGTCGCGTAGGCGATGCGCATGCCGCTGACCAGCAGTAGCGAAACCGCGACGATGCCGATAATGCCTACGGTAACCGGATCCATTGTTGCGCTAACCTTTCACTTATTCGGCCGTGCTTGCCGAAGCGAGGCCGGGCTCAGTGGCGGGGAGCAACTTCGGGAACAACAGGTGCAAGACTTCAAGATAGACGCGCAGGGTGACCAGGAAGATCCCGATCGGCACCATGGCCGCGGAAGGCCAGATCAGAAAATAGGGTGGTGACATCGTGACGTCCTGGAACTGCCAGGTTCGATACGCATACTTTGTACTGTAGAAGAACAGTACCGCGTAAATAGCGATGGCAAGCAGTTTCACGGCAATTTCCATGACGTGGCGCCAGGCTGGCGGCATATGGTCAATGACCAAGGTCATGCGAACGTGTCCGCCGGTGGATTGCGTGTAGGCAATGGCGAGAAAAATGATCGGTGGCATCAACAATTCCCCCAGTTCGAGCTGACCGGGTATAGGAGTGTTGAAGAACTTGCGGCTGATCACTTCTGCTGACACCAGCAGCATGGCGAACAGGATCAGTGCTGCGGAGACGAGACTGAGCGCATTCTCGACGCGCCATGCGAGACGGTTGATCGGCCGTGCGGCCAAGGCGACCAGGGCGGCAATGACCACTACACCAATCGATAGCCCCAGTAGCTCGTTCATAGATTCGTGATCAGCGGGCCGCGCTGATTGTCGCAACCTGTTCCATTGTGAACTGCAGGATCTCGCTGCCTTTGAGTCCCTTTCTGTCCTGTTGCTCCGCCCATTCGCGCCACAGCGGCTTGGCTGCTGCGATCATTTTTGACCGATCTTGAGCGGGGAAACGCACGATCTCCAGTTTCTCCTCGAAGATCGGCAGCCACTTGCTGTCGGCGGTATCAAAGGCTTCGAAGGATGCCTGTGTGGCCTGTTCGCGCACCTGTGGCAGCATGGCCTTCAGTTCGTCGGGCATGCGATTCCATGCATCCAGCGATACCACGTTTAGACACGCAAATCCGCTCATTGAGATGCCCAGCGTTGCATAGCTGGATACCTCATGCAGACGGAAGGCACCGAAAGAGTCGGTCCAGGGAAACCCGGTCAGGTCAATCGTGCCGCGTTCGAGCGCTGTGTACGACTCGGGAGCAGTCACCATTGTTGGTACGGCGCCAAATTTTTCAAGGACAGTGGCATTCGCACCGGAAATGCGCATGCGTGTGCCCTTGAGGTCATCCAGGTTCGCCACCCGCTTGTTACCCATGAACTCATATACGCCGACGGCAGCGACCATCAGATACTTTGCGTTCCAGCGTGTGGCCAATTCCTCGGCGATCAATGGGTGTTGCATGACTGCATCAATAACGGCGGTATTGACGCGCATGTCATCGCTGAGCAGGAAGGGCAGTTCCAGCACTTGTGCAAGCGGTGTTTTGTTCGGGCCATAGCCGACACAAACATACGCGCCCTCGATCAGGCCGAGCTTGATGCTGTCCAGATTTTCTTTTTCTGGCGAGAGTGCGCTGCCGTAACTGATCTGCATTTCGAAACGACCGCCGCTGGCCTCTTCCCACAGTTCCCTGGCTTTCTCAATACCGCGGGTAAACGCGCGGGGCGGACCCCACAACGAGTACTTCCAGACGACTTTTTCGTCGCCATCCGGGACGGGCGTCGATTCGCCCCGTAAAAGCATGAAAGACAAGGCGGCAACCAGTATGATGATCGCCGCTGCAACGCTCTTCAGCGCAGTGTTTGCCGACATTGTGTCGCTGCCTTATGCAGATACAGGAATGACAAACCTACCACACGGACGGGAATCGTTGTGAAGTCGCTTGCTGTTGCCGGCTCAATCCGACCGGGTGTGCGTTGGCAGGAGCCGCTGCCTCGAATCATCCACTTGACTGCCTGCGCCGCGTAAGGGAAATGGGGTGCGGTCTGATGAATCCCCGGATCAGCTTCGATGACTGAAGGCCACTCGGCCTCAACCGCTTGTCGGCGCAGCGAATGGTGCCAAAAGTGCGACTCTATCGACTGACAGTGCGCACACGCCGAACGTGTTCGTGCACAGGCAGATTTCCGTGCGCCGAAACAAAACGGCGCAAGCTGCTGGAAAAGAGAATATTATGAGGGGAACTGTCATTACCTGATCGTTGCGCTTGTGCCGACGGCCAGGGACCAGATTCACTGACGCTGTCTGGAAAACCACACATCATCGGGCACGGCAACCGTGTCTCGCTGCCGGCGCCGGACGCGTACCCCGAGAGAGAGGTGATATTGAATGGATGAAAAAATTACTGCAATACGCAAGGCTTTGAGCAAGAATTTCAACTCGGCGCCGGTCAAGTACGTGGACGCAGAAGGATGCCATCGTTTCAATCTTGAATTGCCGAGAGTGACGCATCGTGTAAATTTTTCCCTCGAAGTGCTTGAGCGCCATGATGCTGTCAGTTTCAAGCGGTTGTGCAAGGGAGTGGCAACCTACCTGAAACGTAATCCGACGGGTAAACCCAGGCAGGTGCTGCTGACGAAAACCGGAATCGTTGAGGAAGAAGTTGAATCGCAAGGCGACCAGGACGAACCGGTCGAGGCGGCAAGTTCAACTACAACTGAATAGCCTGCGGGGTAGGCCCTGACGGGCTGGCGTGGTATTGCGGATATGTCTGGACGTTGGCGAACGGTAAGGCGGTGCCGATAGCGGCCATACGATGGTGAGTTGTGCTTCATGCTCCGCGTGCTGCTGCAGGTTGGAAGTGATCCTGATGGCTGACGATGACGTTCCGGCGGAACTGGTCGAAACGGACCGTTGGGGTGGCGAAGTGATGGCACGACTCGCTGACGGCTGGTGCGCGGCGCTCGACAGAGACACCATGCTGTGCCGAATCTATGAGGGCAGACCGATCGTGTGCCGTAATTTTGAGCTTGGCTCCACCGAGTGCCTGTCAGAGCGTGCCGTGTTGGAAGAACCTGCGCCCCACAAGGATTGATACCGCTTGACCGGATCACCCGGTTTTTCGTTGGGCTCAATCTGCGCCGCCAGATTCTGATTGATGCCCATCATATTCTTCAGACAAGTTTTCTCTGCCTTGACGAGAAGTGTGACCACGCGTGATGCGCGTCTCTTCGTAACGGATTCATCGTTCGGTTGATGCTGCCATGTGCACGGAAACCGGAGTTAGCGCTGGCGACTGTCGTGTTGCAATCCGTGCCGGATGATCGCTAAGGCCTGACGCCCAGGTTGAGCACCTCGATTTCGGAAATGTCGACAGGGTCTGCGGAGACAAACAGCACGATGCGAAGCCCGTCGGTGAAGTATGGATCGCCGGTCAGGTTGCCACGCGGCTTATCGTAGGCGGCGGTGCCGACACCTTTGACATAACCGAACTTGTTAACAGATTGTGCGTAGACGAGATCTTCGAGCAGGTATTCGCGCGTTTCGTCGACGTCAGGATCGATTTTATGTGTGGTGATGGTTTTCCACGTCAAGCGCACGCCGATGTCGCGGCTGATCTGGCCGATCCACACGGGCACCCCTTCGTATCGCATCGGCGTAATCCACAAGCGCAGGTGGTTACGCTGATTGATGTTGGCACGGGCCTTTTGCAATGCGACGTCCTGGCCGCGACCAAATACGAACAATGCGCTAATCGGTGAATAACGATACTCGCTGCCCATCAGGGAGGAAGCGACCGTCTTGAATAATGACGCCCGATAGATGGTTTCGGTTTCATCCCAACCGGCGCGTATCAATGCGTAGTAAAGGTCCTTTGGACGTCCGACAAAAGCGATGTTCAACGGGTCACCATTGTTTTCGCCGGCCTTGTCGGTCACGCAACACGGCAGCGCCTCGAGACCGGCGATGAGTCCGTCGCGATCAACTTCCCTGATTTCGTCCGCGCTGTACAGGTTCTCCCAGTCGACGTCGTAATGGTCGATCCGCAGGCCGGGCACCGGCACAAAAAACGTCATCATGTAGTGGCGACCTTCATCACCGAGCACGTCGACGTTGAACGACTTGGTTCCTTCGTCGACGCGACTGAACACATAGCCGGACCGAACGGCGCCGGCTTCAACGCGCAGGCGCATTCTTTTTTGGTAGATGTCCTGATTGGTCTCGGGATTGAGAATGAAGATACGGTTCTGGTGTCGATAGCTGGTTTCGATCGGCGTGAAGTATGCTTCGTCCAGTCCGAGCGGCAAAAACCACAGCGTCTCGTCGCTCAGGTTCTCGACCTGTATCCATACGGGTTGAATGTTGCGCTGATAGAGTTTGGCGCCGAAAATTTCCTGCGCCTCATCGGCGCTCGGAACGGCGGTGGTGACTCGCACTTCACCAATCACCGTTTCGTGCAAGCGGTCATTCGGGGGCGGAACACGCTGGTCCTTGCCGTTAGCCGCCCCTTGCGCGAGCACCGGCGCGGCAAGCATCCACAGGATGCAGCCCATTATCAGAGCAGGCCGCGGGACGCGTAGGTAACTCATCTGCAATTCATTCCTCCCGTAAAAGCAGTTCCCAGGGCAATATGTCGGTTTCGTCCATCGCGATCGGCTTCTCGGAAACAAACAACACGACGCGAAGGCCATCGGTAAAGTAGTTTGCCCCTGCAAAGTTGTGTGACGGTGCATTGATCTTCGCCGCGGGCACTCCGCCTACGTAACCCAGGGCCGACAGGGACTGGCTGTACCAGAAGTTCTGCAGCAGGTACATGCGCGCGTCGTCTATATCGGGGTCGATGTGGTACTTCTTGAAGGCCTTTTTCCCCGTTGCTCCGCTCATGTCGTAGCTGACCTGGCCGATCCATACCGGTGTCTGTTCGAGCTGCAATGGTGACAGCCACAACCGAAGTTCCTTGCGTTCGGAGCCATCGGGTCGTGACTTTTGAAAGGTGCCGTCGGGCGGGCGGCCTCGGTACCGATGCGAGCGTGCCACTGCTGTTTCGGGATCGTTGGCTGCTGTTTCCTGCCAACGGGCGCGCAGTAGTGAACGTCTCATCGCCACTCTGGTGCCGACAACGGCGACGTTGATCGGATCACCTGCGGCATTGCCGGATTCGTCAGCACTGCAACATGGCAAGGCCGCAAGAATTTCACGCAGTCCGTCCAGATCAACCACTCGAATCTCATCGTCTTCATACAGTCGTTCAAAATCTACGTCCATATAGTCCGCGTAAAATCCCGGCATCCGGATGAAGAAATTGAAATTGAACGATTGCCCGGAAGAGTAAACGTCGAAGTTGAAGCCTTTGTTGCCTTTGCCGACGTGGGTGAAGACGAACCCGGATCGCGTCTCGCCCGGATCGATCCAGCGAGGCATCTGATTTTCATAGAACCAGCGTTCCATGTCCGCGCGCCCCTGCTTGCTAAAGTACCTGCGGAACTTCCAAGCCACCTCCATCGGTGAAAAGTACTCGTCGTCAACACTGTGAATAGCGGCGCGCACGCGAGTATCGCCCAGGTTTGTGACTTGCAGCCACACCGGCTGAATTCCCTTGGCGTACAGGTCAAGTCCGGTCAAGCTTCGGGTTTCGTCGGCGTCAGGCACTGCCGCCGCTACCCGGACAATTCCCTGAGTTTGCTCGATGGCTCGATCTGTGAACGTCGCCTGCTCGACCGGTGAGGATACGAAGGGAGCGGTCGCGCACCCGGCGAGAAACTGAAGCCCGGCAGCGAGTAAGACATTGGTATGACGCATTTGACGATTACGAGTTGGTTGGGTGCCTGAAAATTGAATCGGCCGTGTGCTGAGCATATCCGGTATTTGTTGCAGACTTATTTGATCCTGATCACGCAAGCAAGGTCCACTACCAAACCATAATAGCGTAAGTTTCTAATTTATTGGGATTAGCTTGCCTTCGACCGGCTGCAGCCGTACCGTAATAACAGTAACATTGTCGCAAAATGACTCGCATGAATTATTCGTGGAAGTACTAGCCGCATGAAGTGGAATCCCAAGGCGCTTTACAGATTTCTTGATTATTTAATCTGGCGTACACCCGCCGAGCCGCGGCCGCGTGCGCAACAGTTGGCAGTGCGGCTGACGCGAATGGTCATTGTGCTGGCGCGCGACTTGGCCCAGGGCCAACTCACATTGCGTGCGATGGGACTGGTCTACACGACGCTGTTGTCGATTGTGCCGTTGCTTGCGATCAGTTTTTCGGTGCTCAAGGCATTCGGTGTCTATAACCAGATCCGGCCGATGCTGCTGAACTTTCTCGCACCGCTCGGCGAGAAGGGAGTGGATATTACCGGGCGCATCATGGAGTTCATAGAGAACATCAATGGCGGCGTGCTCGGTTCGGTGGGCCTGGCACTGCTGCTCTACACCTCAGTCTCCCTGGTGCAAAAAGTCGAGGAGTCTTTCAACTACATCTGGCACGTCAGTCGGGGCCGCAGTTTCGGCGAGCGCTTCAGCCGCTATTTGTCGGCGTTGCTGGTTGGTCCGTTGCTTGTATTTTCCGCGATTGGTATCAGTGCGGCCGTTGCGGGGCTCGGCGTGGTGCGGGAAGCGATGCAGGTCGAGGCGATCGGGTGGGTTGCCTACCAGGCCGGGCGGTTGTTGCCCTACGCCCTGGTGATCGGCGCGTTTACCTTTGTCTACACGTTTATTCCAAACACCAAAGTACGTATTGGACCTGCACTTGTCGGGGGCGTGGTTGGCGGTTTCGTATGGCAGTCGGCTGCATGGGCTTTTGCCCGTTTCGCGGCCTCGTCCACCAATTACTCAGCAATCTATTCCAGTTTTGCGATTCTGATCCTGTTTATGTTGTGGCTGTATTTGAACTGGCTGATTCTCCTGTTTGGTTCCAGCGTTGCATTTTATTTGCAGCATCCGGAGCATCTTGTGCGGAAAGCGGGCGAGTTGCGCCTGTCCAATCGTATGGGCGAGCAGCTGGCGCTGGTGATCATGAGTCTTATTGGGCGCCGCCATATGGATGGAGAATCACCCTGGAGCACCGATGCGCTTGCCCGCGAATTGCGTATGCCGATGCGCGCCATCGATGAAGTGCTGCAACCGCTGAAAACCCGTGGAATCCTGACGACGACCGGCGATGAGCCGCCTGGCTGGTTACCATTGCGCGACTTGCAACAGGTGACCACGAAAGAGTTGCTCGACACGGTGCGAGCCGCGGGCGAGGATCAGCATATGAGCCCCGACCTGATGCCTGAGACAGCGTCGATCAGGCAATTGCTGCACCGGCTTGATGAGGCAAAGGCATCGGTGCTGCAAAATGTCACCGTTAAAGACCTGATCAAGGATATGCCCGAGCGATACGGGCGCACTGAGCCTTAGGTGTTTTATTGCCCCAATACAATATCAGTAATGATGCAACATCAACGCCTGGAACCTGTTGTGGGGATCAAATCCCGGGAGCTGTGTTTTTAATGGCTCAAATGAGAGTTTGCGCTCAGCCTTGCCGTCGATTGTGGCGTGCATACCGGCTGGCCGTATCCGTGTTGTGTCTGTGTAGTGCGATGTTGCTGGCGGTCTCGCTGCCAGTCAGCGCTGCAGGGGTCTGCGCCGGAGAGCTCGATGGGGTTTTGCCGACAACCAAGCAGCTTGACGCTGTTTTGTCGGTCCACCGCCAGTGGTCGGGCTTGAAGCTGTCCGAACAGCGCTACGATGACCCGCGCCGTGCCAATCTTTGCGGAGCCATCCTGAACAAGGTGGACCTGAACGAGGCGGACCTCAGAGGCGGCAATCTGAGTTGGAGCATCTTGCGCGATGCACAGTTAAGACGAGCCGATTTGAGTTGGGCCGATCTGACTGGCGCCATCCTGCAACAGGCGGATTTCAGCCGGGCTACCTTGATCAGGGCGCACTTGAGCCGGGCGATATTGAACCGTGCGATTCTGAACTGGGCCAATCTGAGCGGGGCCGATCTGAGGGGGGCGCGTCTGGCCGATGCGCAAATGCGCGGAGCTGACCTCAGTATGGCAAATCTCGAGAGTGCCGATCTGGAACGGGCCGATCTGAGAGGGGCGGATCTTCGGCGGGCCAACTTTCAGGGCGCCAATCTGGCCGGTGTTGACCTGCGCGGGGCTGACCTTCGAGGCGTGTCTTTCAGGAACGCGAACCTGACCGGGGTCGACTTGAGGGGGGCGGAATTGACGGATATCGACCTGACCGACGCTGACCTTACTGGTATCGACCTGAGAGGCGCCGATGTACGGGATGTCGATCTGTGGGGGGCGCCACAACGGGACGGTGACAACGGGGCGGATGAGTTGCAGTCGGAATCAACCCAGTCAGTGCGGACGTTGACAAATATTGACGAATCAGACGAGCCTGCACCCGACCAACTGGACCAGACACGCCCGGAGCCGACCGAGCTTACGAAGCCCGCGGCTGAGCCTCCCGGCCAGTTGCCGACAGAGCCGGTCGAGTATTACCAGCTTGAGCCGTTGCTGCTTGAAGCGGAGTAACCTGAACCAGCCTTGAGGCGTTTGCTTGCCTGACCATATCGCCAGTACCAAAATGCCCCCGCGGCGCTGGCAACCAGAATCCGGACCGCACCTAAGTTTTCCGTTTCACTTTGCTGATTCGCAGCTGTTGGCCGCCAACCCATACTTTTTTCAAGTCCTCGAAAGTTTCTTTCGGCATGCCCTCTGGCAATTCCACCAGACTGTGATCGCCTTGAATGTCAATGTGACCGATATAGCGGCTTTCCAGTTGCGCTTCATTGGCAATGGCGCCAACGATGTTTGATGCCTCGACGCCGTGCTGCTGCCCGACTTCAATGCGATAGATTTCCATACCCTCAGCCTTTGAAGGCCGTCGTACGCGTTCGCGACGTGGCTTTTCAGGCTCCGGGCGATCCCGTTTCGATGTCGGTGCGTGCTTGCCAGCGGGCTTGCTCGAGTCTGGGCGATCCGGTTTCGATGTTCGCGCGTGCTTGCCAGCCGGCCTGCTAGACCCCGGGTGACTCTCGTCGGTATTTTTGGTCTGGCGGCGCGGCGCATCGTCGAGCAGCGGTGTGTCTCCCTGTGCGATGTAGGCGAGCGCTGCGGCGATGTCGAAAGGGGAGGTCTGACTCATGTGCTGGTATTGCCTGATCATTCCCTTGAATGGTTCGAGTGACGCAGCCAGAGCGTCGTTGCTGATGATCTCGCCGATGCGGTCCCTGAGCTTTGCCAGACGCTGTTCGTTCACATCTTGAATACTGGGTAATTCCATCGCCGTGATCGTCTGGCGTGTGGCATGCTCGATGACGCGAAGCATGCGGCGCTCACGCGGCATCACGAACAGTATCGCTTCGCCGCTTCGTCCGGCGCGGCCGGTACGCCCGATGCGATGGACGTAGGACTCGGTATCGGTCGGCACGTCGTAGTTGATCACATGACTGATGCGATCGACGTCAAGCCCTCGCGCGGCCACATCGGTGGCAACGATAATGTCCAGCGTGCCGCGCTTGAGCCGGTTTACCGTGCGCTCGCGGGTTTTCTGCTCGATATCGCCGCTCAACGGCGCAGCTGCGAAACCCCGTGCTTCCAGCCGGCCCGTCAGATCGGCTGTTTCCTGCCGCGTGCGTACAAAGACCAGCATCGCGTCGAAGGATTCGGCTTCGAGGATGCGGGTCAGCGCATCGAGTTTGCTTACGCCGCCGCTGGCCATCCAGTAACGCTGGCGTGTGTTCGCGACCGTGGAGGTCTTGCTGCGTATGGTGATCTCCACGGGTGACTTCAGATAGGTCTGTGCGATTCGCCGGATCGCTGTGGGCATAGTCGCTGAAAAGAGTGCGACCTGGCGATTCGGTGGCGTGTTCTTCAGAATTTTCTCGACGTCGTCGATAAACCCCATTCGCAACATTTCGTCCGCTTCATCGAGCACCAGGCAACTAAGTGCGTCGAGTTTCAGTGTGCGGCGTTCCATGTGGTCTATGACGCGACCCGGGGTGCCGACCACGACGTGCGCGCCGCGGCGCAGTGCCTGCAATTGCGGGCGGTAATCCTGACCGCCATAGATGGGCAACACGTGGAAGCCCTTCATTCGAGCGGCGTATTTCTGGAACGCTTCTGCGACCTGAATCGCCAGTTCGCGTGTTGGTGCCAGAACAAGCACTTGCGGCGCGCGTTTATTCAAATCGAGGCGCGCCAGCAAGGGTAGCGCGAATGCCGCAGTCTTGCCGGTGCCGGTCTGGGCCTGGCCGAGTACATCTGAACCGGCCAGCAACGGCGGAATGGTTTGCGCCTGGATTGGCGAGGGCGCTTCGTAGCCTACGTCATCGAGTGCCTGGAGCAATGGCGCCGGCAGGCCGAGGCTTTCGAAACGTATTTCGGGTGCTGCGGTGTTATCGGACATGGAAATGTGCGGTAGCCTGTTGGAATTGAGGGGTCGGCCGCATGCTACCCGCATTGGCGGCGCGCAGGGGCAATGTGGGCCGGGTTTATATGAATTTTCCGGGTTTTGAGCCAGCTTTTTGCGAAAAATCGACTTGGTTACCGTGATTGGCTGACATGGGCCGGCGTCTAGCGCGTGACGAATGTGTGGAGAGCCTGCCGCGCGGTCTGGGGTGATCATTAAAACGGGCGCAAGTGGTTTGAACAATACAGGAAGGATGGAAATACCCACCATAGCGCCACTGATAACGCTGAAGGTGCACGAAACCTTGCGCGCGGCGGCTCGTCGGGGAGAGCCGACAGTCGAATGTTCGCTGGATCTCGACCGGTCGACGACAATCGTGGGCATCGGTGAGGCGGGCTGGACATGGCAGAACCAGACCTTCGGCTGGATGCAGCGTTGCAAGGCGCGCACCATCTACTATTGGGATGGTGAATGTTTCGAGCCGGTGGCGCGTTTTGGCACTTCGCTTGTCAAACTGGTTCCGACCGAGTGGGGCCCGCCGACGTTTGAAATCGATGGCATCAAGATGCTGCCTACGGCGCACGTCTCACCGTATCAGGATGCCGAGCGAAAAGTGGCTTTGATTCAGCCACGGGGCAAAGTGATTCTGGATACCTGCGGTGGTCTGGGTTATTTCGCGGCGTGGTGCTTGCAGGGGCAGGCAAGGAAGGTCCTGTCTTTTGAGAAGAATCCGGACGTTCTCTGGTTGCGCGGACTGAATCCATGGTCGCCGGTAGGAGGCGAACGATTATCACTGACGCCCGGTGATATTCTTGATGAAATAACCCTGCTGGGTAGTAGCTCAGTCGATTCAATCCTGCACGATCCGCCGCGATTCGGCATTGCCGGCGAACTCTATTCGCAAGCGTTCTATGAGCAGCTGGCGCGGGTGATCAAACGCAGGGGAAGGTTATTTCATTACACCGGCACGCCGAATAAGCTGACCACCGGTCGTGATGTGCCAAATGAGGTCGCCCGGCGGTTGCGTCTTGCCGGATTTTCAATCGAGTTGTGCGAAGACGGCGTATTGGCGGTAAGAAAATGACGGCAACTGGCGGCAAGGTCAGGTGGAATTGCGCACCTTCCACAAACACGAAGCGAAGAAGTGGAGGCAACGGTGCAGATCTGGGTTGACGCCGATGCCTGCCCGGCTGTTATCAAGGACATGCTGTTCCGTGCGGCCGACCGGGTTGGCATCCAGCTGACACTGGTTGCGAACAAACCCTTGCGCACTCCGCCGTCGCCCCACATCAAGGCTGTTCAGGTGTCCGCCGGATTTGACGTCGCCGATCATTACATTGCCAGTTCGGTAAAGTCCGGGGACCTGGTTGTAACCGCCGATATCCCGCTGGCGGCCCAGGTCGTGGAGCGGGGCGGGCTGGCGCTGAATCCGCGCGGTGAACTGTACACGGCTGAAAACGTGCGTCAGATGCTGGACATGCGCAACTTTATGGACGAGCTCCGTTCCTCTGGCGTTCAGACCGGCGGCCCGGCGCCGCTGAGCAACAGCGATCGGCAGGTCTTCGCCAATCAACTGGACCGCCTGTTGGCTCGGCGATTCGGGGACTGAGTGGTGCCGTTCCTGGGGCGGCATGTGTGCCGTTGCGCCAGTTGCCAACGTGAACCGCTTTGGTTTCAACAGTGATCGCTATCGATAGGCGCACGCATTGACGGCGGTGCATACGCCGCGGTATTTCGGTATCGACGGCTGCCCCGATGGCTGGTTTTGTGTTGGCGTCGATGCCGAGGCAGGCTGGACGATCACGGTGATTGCCGCCGACGCCATCGCAAAGCACGTGGTGTCAGCCAGAGCGGTATTCATAGACATTCCGATCGGACTGGTGGATTCCGGCCCGACGGAGCGCACCTGCGATCTGGAAGCGCGCCGTATGCTGGGGCGCCCTCGCGGCTCCAGTGTTTTCCCGGTGCCGGCCCGGGCAAGTTTGTCTGCTCGCGATTATCGTGAGGCTTTGTCGCTAAATCGCCGGCAAACCGCCCGCGGTATCAGCAAACAGGCCTGGATGATCGCTCCGAAGATCAAGGCTGTTGACGATGCATTGCGAAACGACGCCTCGCTGCGTGGCGTATTGCACGAGAGCCACCCGGAAATCTGTTTCTGGGCACTCAATGGTGCAAGGGCGATGCGGCACAACAAGAAAACCGACGCCGGCCGGCAAGAGCGTATGGCGTTGTTGAAACAGCTCTTCCCGCCAACGGATGCATTGTTTGACGAGGCAGCGAAGCGCTATCGACGAAGGCAGGTGGCGATGGATGACATCGTTGATGCGATGGTTCTGGCAGTCAGCGCGAGTCTGGGGGACAGCCATTACCGCACAATCCCGAATTCTCCGCCACGAGACGCGACTGGTCTGGCGATGCAGATGGTATTCAGTGCACCGCCCTTGCGCAAAATTTGAAGTAAGCGGTTGTATTGGTGTGTTTAACAGAGCCCCTTTTTGCGGCCAAGCGGGTTGCCACAGCAATCGATTGGCTCAGGGTACGGTGCCGATGTAAAGGACAAACCCGCCGTCGTGGTGGTGCCGGACTTGATCCGTCCGCTCCGGACGTGCACACTTCGGGGTTCGCCCACGAACAAAATCCAGGGACCTGCCGGATGAACACCGCTATTCTTCAATACCTTAGAGCCAACGGCGAGCAGCTGGATGCCGAAATTGCCAAAGCCCTTGACCTGCCGCACACACAGGTGCAGCGCCAGCTTGTGGAGCTTTCGGCGGCGGGCGAGGTGATCTGCTGCCACGTGACCCGTTATGCCGGAGAGAAGAAAATCGAAGGCATGAGCTACCGGCTCTCGGCCCATGTCCCTCCGCGTGCGCCGGGACGCAAACCCGGCGGTTCGAAACAGAACACAAACTCTGACGATAACTGATCCTGAAGCCAGTTGGGCGGCTCCGCGCAACGGGGCGGATCAATTGGTCTGGGCAGAAAGAATTCGAGCCCCGCAGATTTATGTCTGCGGGGTTTTTTCTTGATCGCACGCGGTGTGGGCTTGTCTCGACCGGGCGCAATGGTGATTGTTGTCGGTTGAAGAGCGTTGGCCCCTGCCCGGATTCGCGGTTCTATTCGAATTGTTTCCGGATCCGGTCGGACTGTTTCCGGATGTCACGTTTCTCATCATCGTCTAAACGCTCAAGATTCTTCCATTGCAGCGCGGTGCGCGGGTGCCTGGCGAAACGCGATTTGTGGCGTTCCAGAAAATCCCAGTAGAGCGTGGTGAACGGGCAGGCTTTCTCACCGGTGGCCTGATTCGGATCGAAGCGGCAATTGTCGCAGTAGTTGCTCATGCGTTTGATGTATTTGCCAGTGGCAACGTAAGGTTTCGACGCGAGCAAGCCGCCGTCGGCGTATTGCGACATGCCGATGGTATTGGGTGCTTCGACCCATTCGACGGCATCGACGTACACAGCGAGATACCACTCGTGAACGCGACGTGGTTGGACGCCCAGTAAAAGTGCGAACAATCCGGTCACCATGAGGCGCTGAATGTGGTGTGCATAACCGTAATCCAGTGTTTGGCAGATCGCTTGGCGCAGGCACTCCATGTCGGTATCGCCGGTCCAGTAGAACTGGGGCAATGGTTGTTTTGCGCCCAGCGCATTGTGCGAGAGGTAATCGGGCATTTCGCGCCAGTAGATGCCGCGCACGTATTCACGCCAGCCCAGGATCTGCCGCACGAAGCCTTCGACGGAGTTGATTGGCGCCCGATTTTCCTGGTACGCCTCGATTGCAGCTTCAATGACTTCAAGCGGGCGCAGCAACTTCAGATTGAGTGCCGCCGCCAGTCCCGAGTGGTACAAGAACGGTTGATCTGTCCACATCGCATCCTGGTAAGTGCCGAACGATACCAGGCGATGGGAGACGAAATCCTGCAGCGCCAGCTTCGCGTCTGTCCGGGTAACGGGCCAGCTAAAGTTTGTGACAGATCCGGGGTGTTCGGAAAATGTAGCTCCAACTTCGTTGATGACCCCTGTCGTTGTTGCGTCGGGACGAAACGAGGGCAGGGGCGGTAATAGCCCGGGCCCTTGCTTTCCAAAGCGCTGGCGGTTCGCCTTGTCGTAGTTCCATTCGCCGCCGGTCGGAGCCTTTTTGTCCATCAGGACGCCAGTGCGTTTACGCATCTCGCGATAAAAGGTTTCAAGGCGAAGTTGCTTGCGCGCACCAGCCCATTCGTCGAAAGCTTCAAGGCTGCACAGAAAGTGGTTGTCGGAACGGATGTCGAATGCAGTATTGGTGTGTTGGACGACGGCTGATAACGCCTTCTGGACGCGGAAGTCACCAGGTTGCGTCACTACCACCTGCCGGGGCCGGAATCTTTCAATATCTGACTCCAGCGCCTGCGCCAGCGAGTCATACCTGCGTTGTGACAGCGTGTGATAAGTCAGCGGCAGGCCTGCGGTTTCGAGTTCCCGCCTGAAATGGCGCATTGCAGACAGAAACAGCGTAATGCGCGCCTTGTGCGACCAGACATGCCTGGATTCTTCATGTGCCTCGGCCATCCACAACCGATCCGTTTCCGGGTCGAAACCTTCAAATGCCGAGCTGTCGCGGTCAAGTTGATCGCCGAGTATGACTACAAGATTGCGAACGGATTTTGTCATGACAAATACTGAAAGAGATGAAAACGGGCTCAATGCCACTTCTGATGTTACGGGATCCTGCCGCAGCATTGAACGTTCGGTGTCGATGGCGCATTCGATTGCTCCTGCTCTCCGGAACTGGCGCTCACGGTCTGTCTCATACTGAGCTTCGCATGCGCAATGCCCAATGGGGGTAAGCGATCGGGGACTAAATTGCGGATGAAAGCGAGTCTGTGGCACGCCAATGATCTCTGGTGGCGGGACTCAGATGAGACGATACCGATAATTGCCGGTGTAGCTGGGACAAGCACGCTTGCTTGTGGATAATGGTGCTCCCAACCAATTACAGAGCAACAATGGCTATTCAGTGGTTTCCCGGTCATATGGACCAGGCGCGCAAGAATGCCGCGCGCGCCATGAAGACGGTCGACGTGGTGATCGAAGTGATAGATGCCCGCTTGCCGGAGGCGAGCAGTAATCCGTTGATTCGTGACTTGCGCGCGCATCGTCAGCGGCCTTGCCTGAAAGTGCTGAACAAGGCGGACCTGGCCGACCCCGACGTGACGAAGCAGTGGCTTGATTTCTATAACAGGCAAGAGGGTGTGACGGCGGCAGCGTTATCTTGCAAGAAACCGGCAGACGTGGCGCGTATCCCGAAGCTGTGCCAACAGGTTGCGCCACACCGCAATGACAACTTCAAGCCGTTGCGCATGATGATTATGGGGATTCCCAACGTGGGCAAATCCACGCTGATGAATGCGCTGCTCAAGCGCCGCGTCGCGGCGGTCGGCGATGAGCCCGCCATCACCAAGACAGAGCAGCGTCTTGACCTGGGTTCGCGGATGTCGATAACCGATACGCCGGGACTGATGTGGCCGAAGATCCGCTACGCCGGCGACGGCATGATGCTGGCGGCAAGCCACGCAATCGGGGTCAATGCGCTGGTTCCGGAAGAGGTGGCAATGTTTCTCGCAGACATTTTGCTAGATCGATATCCGGATTTACTGAACGCGCGCTACCGCATTGATGTGGCGGAAATGGACGCAGTGGCCGTGATTGAAGCCATTGCCAGTCGCCGTGGTGCCCAGGTCAAGGGTGGCGGGCTGAATCTGGAAAAGGCCTCGATCATTCTGTTGACCGACTACCGCAGCGGCAAACTCGGGCGTATCAGTCTGGAGACGCCGGCGACCCGCAGCGAGATGATGGCGGCCGCGGCGTTGCAAATCGACGAGGTGGATACCATCAGCAGCGAGGACGATTCATTCGATCTTCGGTAATCAGGATCTGTTTCGATTCACCAGCGCCGACACCAGCGTGATCAGTTCGCGCTGCCGCTTGGCCCCGGTCTTGAAAAATACCGATGCGAGGTGGGTTTTGGCGGTGTTGGGCGAGATGTTCAACTCTTTCGCAATTGAGCCAAGCGACCCGCCCTCGAAAAGTCTCGACACCAGCCGTGCTTCGGCAGCGGTTATGCCAAGCAGTTGCTGCAG
>DATKYN010000003.1:0-3340 GCA_035528435.1 Burkholderiales bacterium | reverse complement strand
ATCGATGCACTCGCGGAACACTGGTGAATTGTCCCGGCGAGCAAGAGCGGCTACAGGCTACCCTGCGGTTTCGGGCACCCAATTTTTGCTGCCAGGACATTCAACGCTTTCCGAATACAAGCAGCGGGCCTGCACCATCTGATCCAGGCCCGCCCGCATCGATATTACCTCGCCAAAGTCAGTGCGAAATCATCCACGGCCTCTTTGTCGGAAAGGCTTTGGAACCATCCGGTGCTGTCACCGCGTTGCTCTTTCCAGTACTGCAGCAACTGCAACCGGGCCCGTGACGATGACCACCATCGGCCGAAGTGCGTGGCATGTGCGCGCTGCGCTCGTTGGTCGCGTGCGCAGTTCGCGTCGCTGCTGCCATGGTGGACAATGCCGGCGCGCTGAGCAACGCACGCCGCGCCATCGAACCGCAACCGGGACACGGTTGCGGCTCACTGTACCTGGACAGCGGATTGGTGGCGCTAAAGCCACCGCACTCGCCGCAGGTGTATTCGTAAAGTGGCATACGAGTCTCCCTGGGTTACGGTTTACTTGTCCGGCGATATCGGAATATCGACTCCGCCCTTGATATGTTTCACCGGCCCATCCGCGTTCGGCATCACGTCAAAGTCGAATATCTCGGTGGGTAACCAGAGCGTTGCGCACGCGTTCGGAATATCGACCACGCCGCTGATGTGACCCTGCACCGGCGCGGTGCCGAGAATGGCATACGCCTGCGCTCCGCTATATCCAAACTTCTTCAGATATTCGATTGCGTTGAGGCAGGCCTGGCGGTACGCGACGTGAACGTCCAGATAATGCTGCTTGCCCTGCTCGTCCACCGATATGCCCTCGAATATCAGGTGATCCTTGTATGAAGGGGTAATCGGGCTGGGTCTGAAAATGGGATTCTTGACACCGTACTTGGCCATGCCGTCCCGGATTATGCTCACCTTCAGGTGAACCCACCCTGCCATTTCAATGGCACCGCAGAATGTAATCTCGCCATCGCCCTGACTGAAGTGCAGGTCGCCCAGCGACAGTCCACCGCCGTCCACGTACACCGGGAAGTAGACCTTCGAACCGCGTGACAAGTCCTTGATATCGCAGTTGCCACCGTGTTCGCGTGGCGGAACGGTACGTGCGCCTTCGGCAGCCACTTTTTGCTTTGCGTCGCCCTTGGCGCGTCCGGTATGCGCGGTTTTCGCGAACGGCGGGTTCGCCAGCGGCGGCACACGATCCGGCTGGGTGGCAATGAAGTCCACCTCACGCTTGTTCCACGTCTCGAGCATCTTCTGATCCGGGAGGCAGCCAATCAATCCCGGGTGAATCAATCCGGCGAACTCGACGCCGGGAACGTGGCGCGATTTCGTAAACATGCCGTGGAAGTCCCAGATCGACTTCTGCGCCATTGGAAAATGATCGGTCAGAAAACCACCGCCATTGCTCTTGGCAAAGAATCCGTTGAATCCCCACTGGCTCTCCGGCATCGCACCGATATCCAGCAGATCCACTACCAGCAAATCACCCGGCTTGGCACCTTCGACCCCGATGGGGCCCGACAAAAAATGGACGATGGACAAATCGATATCGCGCACGTCATCGGCTGAGTCGTTATTTTTTACAAAGCCGCCAGTCCAGTCATAGGTTTCAACAACAAAATCATCACCGGGTTTGACCCAGGCAACCATTGGTATATCCGGGTGCCACCGGTTGTGGATCATGTCGTTTTCGTAGGGTGACTTCGACAGGTCGATCTTGATCAGCGTATCTGGCATTTCTTTCTCCATAGGTTACGGACTGGATTACTGCTCGGGTGCTGGTGGTCGTTCCCGAAGGACCGGCCCATGCTCATGCTCTAGACCGACAGGTACCCCGCAATCTTCTTGCTGTCGGCGTTGTCGCGCGTGTCCTCGTAAATAAATCGCCCCCGGTCGATCACCATCAATCGATCGGCCACGTCCAGCGCAAAGCTCAGCACCTGCTCGGACACGAGGATGGTCAGCCCCTTGAGCGTACGAATCTCCTTGAGGCTCTTTGCAATGTCCTTGATGATCGACGGCTGGATGCCTTCGGTGGGTTCGTCGAGCAACAACACTTTGGGTTCCGTCGCCAGTGCCCGCGCGATGACGAGCTGCTGTTGCTGACCACCGGACAGGTTGCCAGCCTTGCGCCGGCGCATTTCGAACAACACGGGAAACAGGCTGTACAGTTCTTCAGGAACGTTGGTGCGCCCCTTGAGTCGCAGGCCGGTGCGAATGTTTTCCTCGACAGTGAGAGTGGGAAACACCATGCGCCCCTGCGGCACATAGGCAATGCCCTGGGCAACACGCTGGTGACTTTCCATTCGGGTCACATCAACGCCATCGATCTGCACTTGCCCGCCGCGCGCCGGAAGGATCCCCATCAGGCTCTTGAAAAGCGTCGTCTTGCCCATGCCATTGCGGCCAAGTACCGCGACGATTTCGTTTGTCGCCGCTTCCATCGACAAGCCGGGAATGACCACGCTGGAGCCGTAACCGGCGGCCAGATTGTTAACGTTAAACATGTGCTCTCCTTTTGATCCGGGCCATCAATGACCGAGATAGACTTCGATGACATCCGGGTTGGCCTGGACCGCCTCCATTCGCCCATCGGCGAGCACCTTGCCCTGATGCAGTACGGTGACCCGGTCGGCGATGTCCTTGACGAACTCCATGTCATGCTCGATAACGATCATCGAACGGTTCTTGCTGATGCGATTGAGCAATTCGGCAGTGCGTTTGCGCTCCGCCACACTCATTCCGGCAACCGGCTCATCGAGCATCAGCAGTTCCGGCTTCTGCATCAGCAACATGCCGATTTCCAGCCATTGCTTCTGCCCGTGCGACAGTTCTTCCGCAGGCAACTGAAGCTCCTCGGACAGATAGATTTCCTCTGCGACTGCGTGCACGCGTTCAACGACATCGGACGAACGTTTGAAAGCGATCGCTCCCCACACACCGCGCCCGCGAGGGAAGGAGACTTCCAGGTTTTCAAACACGGTCAGGTTTTCGTAAATCGACGGTGTCTGGAATTTTCGGCCGACGCCGGCGCGAACGATCTGGTGCTCGGCCAGTTTTGTCAGCTCCCGGTTATTGAACTTGATGCTGCCGGACGACGCTCTGGTTCGTCCGCAAATCAGGTCCAGAACGGTTGTCTTTCCGGCGCCATTGGGTCCGATCACGACGCGCAGTTCGCCTTTGTTTACGTAAAGATTCAGGTCCTCGACGGCCTTGAAACCGTCGAACGAAACAGTGAGGCCCTCAATCGCCAGTGCAAAATCAGTGTTGCTGCTCATCCGGAACTCTCCTTCAGTTGATCGGTTGCGCCG
>DATKYN010000002.1:0-6063 GCA_035528435.1 Burkholderiales bacterium | reverse complement strand
CAGGGAAGGCTGAATGCCCTCGGATGGTTCGTCGAGCAACAGCAGTTTTGGCCGCAGCACCAGCGCTCTGGCTAATGCCAGCAATTGTTGCTGGCCCCCGCTCAAGCTGCTGCCAAG
This sequence comes from Burkholderiales bacterium, assembly GCA_035528435.1. Lineage (GTDB taxonomy): Bacteria > Pseudomonadota > Gammaproteobacteria > Burkholderiales > Eutrophovitaceae > SG8-40. The sequence continues at coordinate 5,946 of DATKYN010000002.1, read as the reverse complement.
GTCATTCAACTTGGGTCGCAGGGTCGGAAAATCTTCCAGCGCTGTGTCGATTGTGGAAAGCGGCAGCTTCATCGCGCGAACGCCCACAAGCAGGTTTTCGCGGACTGTCAGCTTGGAGAAAATCTCACGCCCCTGTGGCACGTAACCCATGCCCATTCGCGCGCGCTGTGGCGGTGACATATTCGTTATGTCCTGACCATCGATGGTAATGCTGCCGCTGCGCGTTTTGATCAGGCCTGCCAGTGTCTTGACCAGTGTCGTCTTGCCGATCCCGTTGCGCCCGAGAACTGCGACGATCTGTTGCGATTCCAGGGTGATGCCAAAGCCGTTCAGAATCATCAGCTCGCCGTATCCGGCGCACAGATCGTTAACGCGCAGCATCACGTCCCCGCCCAAGATAAATGGTTCTGACTTCAGAGTCATTGCTGAGCTCGTCAAAATTGCCCTGCCTGAACACGCCTCCGTGGTAAAGCATCACAACTGGCGCGTCGAGTGCGCGCACAAAAGCCATGTCATGCTCGACCACGATCACCGTGTGATCGGTCGAGAGTTGGCGTATCAGATTGACGGTGCGTTTGCGTTCGTCCTGCGTCATCCCGGCCGCGGGTTCGTCAAACAACATGACCGGTGGATTCTGGGCGATCAGCATGCCTATTTCCAGCCACTGTTGTTCACCATGCCCCAGGTTTGCAGCCAGTGAATCGTGCTTGTCGAGCAAGCCGACCATTTCAAGAACCGTCGCCTCGGACGCGGATCGCTGCCTGTGTTTTCGTGGTGCCGTCAGTGCCAGCGAAATATTTTGCCGCACCGTCAAGCCGTGGAAGATGCTCGGTACCTGTAACTTGATACCCAGTCCGCGACGAGCCCGTTCGTAAGTCGGAGTATTCGTGACGTCGACGCCGTTGAGTTTGACCCTGCCCTGGGTAACCTTGTGTCGGCCCGACAGCAAGCCAAAAAGCGTGCTCTTGCCGGCCCCGTTGGGGCCGACGATTGCGTGGATGTTGTGTTGCCCGAACTCGAGCGTGACATCCTCCAGCACAACCGAGCCGCCAAATCGTTTGCCCACTCCCAGGGCGGCAAGACTTCCGCGTGACACTGGTTTTCCGTCGCTGTCGGCCTCGTTGTCCGGAGGCGCCGCACTGGGTGCCGATGCGCCTGTCCTGTCTTCCTTGCCGCGGCCTGATCGCCAGCGGCGTCGCAGAGCATGCAATCTCGAAGTGACTGCCGGGACGATGCCACCGGGGAAGACAAGAACCATGACCACCAGCATGATGCCGAGAATGAGCGGTGTTTGCTGCGCGACGATCTTGTCTGCCTGATCGGATATCCATTGCACGGCAATCACACCGAAGAACGCGCCCAATAGCGAGCCGCGGCCGCCTACCATGACCCAGATAACGACGAGCGCGGCTTGTGGCAGGCCGAATATCGCGGGGTTAATGAACGTGCCCCACGCTGTAAACAGCGCGCCGCCGATCCCTGCGATCGCGCCACCGATGACGAACACGCCGAGCTTGTGAAAGCGCACGTCGTAGCCCAGCAATTCCATGCGCACTTCGTTCTCTCGCAGCCCGGCGAGAATCTCGCCGTATCGCCCCGTGATCAGAAACTGTACAAACGCATAGAGTGCTCCGGCGAGGCAAACCGCAAAAGCGAACAGTTCCCGGTAGCTGAATTCACCGTTGCCGAAAGCGATACCGGGCACTGATGGCATGCCGTTGAAGCCGCCAAGGTGCGCTGCGCCGATCCGGTATTCCGGTCCTGCGGTGCTCGACATCACGGTATAGAGGATCAGCGTAACGGACAGTGTCACGATGGCCAGATACACGTCGCCGACGCGACCGTAGAAGGTAACGTACCCCAGCAGCGCGGTGAACAGCGCAGCAATGAAGGCGCCCAGGATCAGGGCAGTGAGCGTTTCACCGGTTGCGGGGAAAAAATTGAAAGCAGCAACGGCAAATGCATAGCCGCCGAGGCCGAAAAACGCATTCTGTCCAAAGCTGAAAATGCCCGCGACACCCCAAACCAGCGTCAGACTCAGCGCAAGAATGCCGAAGCTCAGCCACAGCGTCCATTTCAACTCTGTTGCCGTGGACAGCAGTGGCGACAGGGCGAGGATCGCGACCACCACCAGAAGCGGCCACAGCAGCCCGCGCCGCGAAGCGGTCCGGATCCAGGGAACGAGACTCACGGGGACGGGTGTCCTGGCGGGTTGCAGACCCATTGGTTTGCCTGCTTCGCCATACTAGAGCTGGCGCGACCAGTTTCCCGATAGTCCGCGTGGAAGCAGACGTACCAGAATGATTGCGGTGACCAGCAGCGCGGTCAGCCCCCACAGGGTTGTAAACATCTGTGACACTATGTTGGCGATGCCACCCAGCAGGGCTGACGCCGACAACGTACCGAGCAGAAATGCCGGTCCGCCGGTGACCACCGTCATGAATGCCTGCCCGACATAACTTTGGCCGACACCGGGGCTGACGGCGACCATCGGCGAAATCAGGCCGCCGCCGAGACCAGCGAGGGCGCATCCGAGGACAAATGTCGACAGGTTTACGCGGCGTACCTCGACGCCGAGCACGCTTGCCATGTCCGGATTGTCGGAAGCCGCTCGCGCAAGCAATCCGTATCGCGTCCACTTGAACAGCGCATAAAGCAGGGCGGTTAGCAACACGGTCACCACCGGCAGGAACAGCGAGTAGTACGAGACGGTATAGCTACCGATCTCGGCAAAACCTGGAGGGGTACCAATCCCCGGCGAGGCTGTGCCGAAAACATTGATCGCTATCTGGTAGAGGATCAGGCTGAGCCCCGACGTAACGAGCAGCGTGTCAATCAGGCGCCGCCCATACAGGGGCCTGATAAACGCGAGCTCGACGAATGCACCCACGAGCGCGCAAACGACCGGCGCGCAGAGTATCGCCAGCCAGATCGACAACTCACCGATCCTGACGGCAACCGTGGTCGTGAACGCCCCGATCATCAGGAACTCGCCATGCGCCATGTTGACAATGCGCATCAGCCCGAAAATCACAGCGAGACCGAGCGACGTCAACATCAGAATCGCGATGCTCGTCAGCGCCGAAAGCGCGATGACGATGATCTCGTCCATGCTGGTTTGCCGCCGGCCGTGCGCTGGTTAGACGAAGCTCAGGTCAGATATTGGGCATTATCATGCGGTGTGAGTTCTTGTCCTTGCCCAGCAGGTCACACGATTCCGATCCCGGCACCGTGGTGGCGGGTTGTACCTGCCTTTGGATGTCGAGAATCTCGTACTCGCGTTTGTTGTTTACCATTGCGAGGTTGATGTCCTGGATGTTCCGGTGTGATGTTCCATCCATGAGTATCCGTCCGCTCGGGCCGTTAAACGGAATTCCCGATTCCATCGCCGCAACGACTTGATGGATCTCGGTCGTGCCCGCTGCCTCGACCGCCATTTTCCATTGATGCCAGCCGTTCCAGACCTGTGCCGGCAGATCCATCAGCGGGCCCGCATCCGGATACGCCCGTCGATAGGCCGACACGAATGCCTTGTTCTCCGGATAGGGCAGCGTCTCGAAATAGGAATACGCAACGACGATGCCATCCGTTTCCTCGGGTGCCAGCACCAGTTGCTCGTTAGCCAGCCCGAACGAGGGTGACACGATTGCGATATTGCGGTTCAGACCGGCTGCGGCAAACTGGCGGTAGAAGGCCATGTGGTTTCCGCCCACCAGGTTGCTCATGATGACGGTTGGTTTTGCCGACTGGATCTTGCGAATCGTCGAACCGAAATCAGATACGTCCAGCGGGATGAATTCCACGCCTTCGATCGTGCCTCCGGCCTGTGCCACTAGTGTTTTGGTCCAGGCGGTCGCGACATGTCCGTAGATGTAATCCGCGGCGACGACATAAAACTTGTTGCCGGCGTTCTTGACAGCCCAGTCAATGAGTGGCGTTTCCATTTGCAGAATGTCCGAGCCCTGCATGAAAGTGAACTTGTCGCACTCGCCGCCTTCGTCCACGCTCGGGAAGAACAGCAGTTTGTTGTTCTTGCTCAGTATCGGCCGCGCCGCCTCGCGCGAAGCGCCGGTAATGCATCCCACTACGATCGAGATGTCGTCGTTGACGCCGATCTCCTGAGCGTAGCGTGAATACAGTTCAATTTTCGACTGTGTGTCGTATTCGTGCAGTTTGACCTGACGGCCGAGAACGCCTCCGTTCTTGTTGATGTGCTGGATCGCCATGCGCGAAACATTCATTTCCGGCAGGCCGTAAATGCTCAGGCCGCCGGTAACATCAAACATGCTGGCCACGTGAATCGGGCCCTTGGCGGCATAGCTGCGCGAAATCCCGCCCAGCATCGCGGTTCCGGCGATTGCCGTGGAGGCCTGCAGGAACTTGCGTCGCGTTGTGCCTGTTGCCTGTGTGGCGAGCGCGCTCGATTCATCCGGCGTCGCCTCGTTACTGGCGATCGTATCGCCTTCGTTTCTGTTTGTGGTCATGCGGGTTCTCCTTCCCGGTTGCTTTGGTGTTGTTTGATGTTCTGATTTCGTTCAACTCGCGCTGCTGGCGGCAGGTGAGCCGCCGGGGCGCTATTCTGGCGTCGAGAGTCGTATCGCCAGGTCCCGGGTGAGTGTACCAGACGCTTCAGGGCGTGATGTTTTCGGCCTTGACGCATCTCGCCGCGCAGTCTTGACAGGGCGGGGGCGGGCAACGCAAAGTGCCGTTTCCTTTGCCACCTGCAACCGCTGGATGCTTCGTTGCAGAATGGTTGTGTGCGCAATGACTAAAGTAGCGCGCGTAGGTTCGCAGTTTGGCGGTGTCGGTGTCGGTGACGGTAACGGTAACGGTAACGGTAACGGAAGTTGCCGTGGCTGTATAAGGTAAGGTGTATCAAACACACTGTAATAAGCACACGGAGAACGAGTATGGCTGAAGTCGGAACGATCAAGGAAATCTGGCGTTATCCGGTCAAGGGGATGGCGGGGGAATCCCTTGAATCATGCGCACTCACTGACAAGGGAATCAACGGAGACCGCATCTGGGCGCTGCGCGATACGGCGCGAAAGGAAATCCAGAGCTGCAAGTTCCGCCCGGAATTGCTGCTGTGCACCGCGCACTGCCGGGGCGAACCGGCGCCAGGTTCGACGAACAATGTTGACGTTACGTTCCCCGACGGCAGTGTTGTCGGCAGCGAAATCGCAGACGTTCACCACCGGTTAACGAAACTGGTCGGCCATGCGTCTACGCTTGAGCCACTGCGCGCCGAATCCGATGTCGATTTCTACAAACGTCACAAGCTCGACGATCACACCTGGCTCGAAGAACTCAAGGCGACATTCGACCGTGAGCCGGGAGAGCCGTTACCCGACTTTAGCCAGCTTCCACCGCCCCTGATCGATTTCGTGTCGGTTCCCGGGACGTTTTTTCTGGTAACGCCAATCCATGTCGTCAGTACCGCGACGCTTGCATATTTGAAAGGAAAGAATTCGCAAGCAGACTGGGACCGGCGCCGGTTCCGGCCGAACTTCGTGATCGAGACCGGCCCCGATGCCGAAGGCCTGGTTGAGCAGGACTGGGTCGGCAAGCAAATCAAGATCGGCGATATCACGATCGACTGCGCCGGTGGTACGCCCCGGTGCGGTGCGACGACCCGTGCCCAACCGGAACTCAAGTTCGACAAGACCATTCTTCGCACCGTCGTGCGGGAAGCTGATCAGAACGTGGGTGTTTACGGAATGACAGCGGCCGGCGGACAGATTCGGGTCGGCGACAAGGTTTCCGTGGTCTGATCTTGTCGGGAGCGGGGCGAAACGGGAGTCTTTATCGTTGCGCCCGCCTTGCGGTCGGACTGAATGGTCGCTTGCGTCGGGACTTCCGATGTTGACACCGTTGCGAGCCTGCACCACCGATCGAGGTGGTGCAATGTTTTGCGCTGATCTGGTGCGCAACTGAATGAGATCA
>DATKYN010000001.1:0-2802 GCA_035528435.1 Burkholderiales bacterium | reverse complement strand
GCGATCCTGTTGTCAGGGTCCTGGCGGGCGCATACGGTAAAGTGATGCGTATCAAACAACGGACGCATGGCACGGAAGCTGAATCGCTTCATGTGCGCATCCGGCAGACTGCGCCGTAACAGATCCACCAGCAGCGTCGCGATCAATGGACCGTGCACGATCAAGCCCGGATAGCCTTCCACTTCGGTAACGTAAGTCCGGTCATAGTGAATGCGATGGCCATTAAACGTCAGCGCCGAGTAACGAAACAACAACACGGGGTCGGGTTGGATTTCACGTGAAAACTCTTCATTCGTTGGCGCCGGATTTGGCTGTGGTTGTGCCGCACCGGGTTTCGCATTCTCCCGGTAAACGATGTCGTGTTCTTCCCTGACAGCAAGCCCTTTCGCATCGTTAATATCGTGCTGCACGGTCACGAACACCATCTGCCCCGAACGGCCCTTCTTGGCCGTGACGTTCTTCACTGTCGATACCCGCTCGATATCGTCACCGACTTGCAACGCGTGATGGAACTCGAATCGCCCACCGGCAAACATGCGTCGAGGCAATGGCACCGGGGGCAAAAAACCGCCGAGTCTGGTGTGGCCATCGGCGGCAACATCACTTTGTCGCGACAGGGACGCAAAAAACATCCAGTGCCACAGGGGAGGTACTTCGTCACCCCGTGACGGCTTCGCATCGTCCCGATCAAGTGTCGCCGACATCGCCGCGACCGGCCTTGCCGCCACCATGTCGCGACGCGTTTCGGTGCGGCCAATCCACTGGCGCAAATGCTCGACGTCGATCTCACTCATTGAACTCTGACCTCTTCGTAACCCGGTTCGGATCTCCTGCGGAGCCTATGCAACTCCGCAGTCATCATGCTCTTCGTTGATGACGGCGCGCCTCAATCACGCGTGCGCACCTCGACCGTAATTTCGTACCTCGATCATGCAAGTCCGCTGTATTCACGAATGCGCGCCGCACTCTTTCCCGTTTGTATCAGCCGTGAAAGTGCACAATGGTTTTGGTGGTGGTCATGTGCTCCAGCGCGAGGAAACCTTTCTCGCGCCCGTGCCCGCTTTTTTTCATGCCGCCAAATGGCAACTCGACGCCACCACCTGCGCCAAAGTTATTGATAAACACCTGACCACAGTTCAGACGCTTGGCGACTCGCTGCTGCCGGTCACCGTTGCTCGTCCACACCGAACCCACCAGACCATAGTCAGTTGAATTGGCGAGGGTCACCGCATCTTCTTCGTCCTTGAACGGTATGGCCGAGAGCACCGGTCCGAACACTTCCTCGCAGGCGAGTTTGTGGTCGCGCGGCACATTGCCGAACAGGGCCGGCTTCACCCAGTAACCCTCGGGATTCAACCCCTCGGCAAGCTGACCTTCGGCCAGCAACGGCACACCACTGTCAATCGCTTCTTTGGTGAACAAGGCAACCTTGTCTCGCTGCGTGCGATTCATCAACGGACCACAGTCGAGATCCATTTCCGGCGTACCAACGCGCAATTTCGAAAATGCATCGGCAACTTTGCTCATGAAGTCGTCGTAAACGCTCTTTTCAACAAGAACCCGGCTGCCGGCTGAACAGGTCTGTCCGGCGTGCTGGATGATGGCTTTCACAACCACGGGCAGGGCACTCTCCAGATTCGCGTCGGCAAAGATCAGCTGCGGCGATTTTCCGCCCAGCTCCAGCGTGCAGGCGACGTGATTGCGCGCCGACGCCTGTTGCACCAGCGTGCCCACCTCCGGCGAACCGGTGAAGCTGATGAAATTAATGCCGGGGTGTGCGGACAAAGCCGCTCCGGCCGTTTCCCCCAGCCCGGTCACCATGTTCAGCGCACCGGCAGGCAGGCCCGCCTCCATCCCGAGTTGGGAAATCTTGATGGTAGACAAGCAGGCATCTTCCGACGGCTTCACCACCGCGGCGTTACCAACCGCCAGCGCCGCTGCCACCGTGCGTGCATATTGTTGCGCCGGATAATTCCACGGAATGATGTGCCCGGTCACGCCATGCGGCACCCGGTGCACGTTGACGTTGTATCCGTCGAGGTAGGGAATCACCTGCCCATGCAACTTGTCAGCGGCACCGGCATAGAACTCGAAGTAACGAGCCGTCGCTGTGATGTCGGCGCGACCGGCTGTGAGCGGCTTCCCGGTGTCGCGCGATTCGATCATCGCCAGCTCCTCGAAATGATCGAGTATCAGTCGCGCCCAACGCTGCAAGATGCGACTGCGCTCAACCGGCGGCGTCTTTCCCCAGGCTCCGTCCAGTGCGGCTTGTGCCGAACGTACGGCGCGATCTATATCTTCGGCGCCACCGGCGGCGATGTGCGCAAACGTCTCTCCGCTGCACGGGTCAATCATCGGCAGGCTCTCGCCGTTTGCCGCAGGGATTTGCTTGCCGTCGATCAGCAGCGCGTGAGATTCCATTTCCACTTTGGTCATGCTTCCTCCGTCAGGATTTTTCGTCTATTCGATTATTCAATATCAACAAACCCGATCCAGTACATATGCTCACTCCCATGCACCGGGATACATTCCTTGCACGCCACCGCACAAAACGTGCGATGGCCGCCAACTGCCGTCAGACGACTCGCGTTTCATGCAGTCGTGCAATATCTTCAGCGCCGTAACCCAACTCCGCCAGAATCGTGTCGGTGTGCTCGCCAACGGCAGGTACCGGGTCCATGCGTGGTTCGAAACTCTCGGGCATTCCCGGCGGCAGCATCGCCTTGATCTTGCCCGCTGGCGTGTCCACGTCAGCCCACCGGTGTCTGGCTGCGAGTTGCGCGTGCTCCCAGACCTGCTGCA